>JAEELT010000112.1 GCA_016282855.1 Clostridiaceae bacterium
GTATTGTCATTTCATTTGATGCACACGGAGGATAACATGAAAAATATCAAATCGCTTGTTTCAGTATTTCTTGTCCTGACTATGCTCGCCGGTATTATCACAGTCGGCTTTGCTCAGGACGGCGAGCCTGTATTAACACAGGAGCCCGCTGTTTCGGCTGACGGCGGGGCTGCCGGGGATAATCCGGAGGACGGAATCATCCCCCCCGAAAATCCGCAGAGCTCAGAGTTCCCGGGTGATGAGCAGAGCATTATCCGCCGGCCGGACCCGATTGTATATGACAGCGGAGACGCCAAGGCGGACACCGGCTTTTTTGCCGGCATAAAAGCTCTGTTTTTCAACGGCGTGCCGACCCTCACCACAGATACTTTTACCAGAATTGTCGGCACATTCAGATTCATTAAATACATACTTACAGGCAGAATTCTCACCGGCGCTCCCAAGCGCTTTGATGTGACTATGGAAGAGGATGTCATAGCCGTGTGCGCCGCGATAAGCGACCAGAGCGCGCTCGATGTGTATCAGCTGCTCACCAATCTGCCCGACCTGAGCGACCCCGCAAGGTTTGCAAACAGTGTGCTCAGGCTCGATGTGACAAAGTACAGAGAACAGCTTTATGAAGCGAGAGACAGCTATTACCGCGAGGGCAATTCCGTGCTCGGCGGTCTCTGCTGGCTGCTTGGCTCGTATATGAGCGGCATTGAGAGCGCTTATGTTCACCTCGAGCCCAAGGACAACTATCAGGAAATTGTGCTTGATGTCACATACAGCGACGGAAGCGTGGAGATTTTCCACCCCGAAATATATATTGACACAGAAACGGGCGAATGCTTCGGCAGAGATGAAAAAGGCATGATGGGCATCGGGTTCAACTGCAACGCCTATGAGGCGCTTGTTTACGCTCCGATGTACTGCTGGATGAAGAATTTCGGCTTCTGCGTGGAGTATGATATGCTCTGCTACGCTCTGCCCGTATATTGCTACAATACCCGCCGTTTCAAATTTGAGTATGACAACAGAGAGTGGATGATCCAGATCTGGAAGGGCAACTATCTTATCACCAACGGCGGCGAAGTGGGAATATATAACCGCGACAAGGGCTCCTTCGGCACATTCTATAATGTGGTTTCCGAGGAGGAAGAGATGCCTATGAGCCTGCAGATAATGCACGGGGATGAAATGCTTGTGGATATACCCGAGCAGATGCACTGGTGGGTCAACGGCTTCAAGCTCGGCCGCCGCCTTTACAGCCCGCACACACTGCAGATGAAATTTACAATCCTTTTCCCGAATGAGGAGATGCTCAGCGCGTTTACCGGCGCGGTTGACAGCAACTTTTTCCATGATGTAACATACGAGGTTGACGGTCTTAAAGTAACGGCTCAGTGGAATTCATAAATTATCAAAGCACTCAGACAGGGAGGTGTCGGCCGATTGATTGAAGTGTTGACAGACCGGTTGGTCGGCATATTTCAGGGTACGCTGCCCAAAGAGCTGATAATATTTGTTATATCAATGCTCCCCATACTTGAGCTCAGAGGCGGAATGATAGCCGCAAAGCTACTCGGCGTATCTCTCGGCAAGGCCTTCGCAATCTGCTATATCGGCAACATAGTGCCGATTCCGTTCATTTTGCTTTTTATTAGAAAGATTTTCCGCCTGCTTTCAAAAACAAAGGCGGGCGAAAAGGTAGTCAGAAAGCTTGAAAGCTCCTCAAAGAAAAAAGAGGAAACCGTGCTCAGATACAAACGCCTCGGTCTGCTCGCGCTTGTAGCTGTTCCGCTGCCCGGCACGGGCGGTTGGACAGGCGCGCTTGTGGCGGCTCTTATGGACCTGCGTATGCGCACTTCTCTGCCGCTCATAGCTCTCGGCGTGCTTATTGCGGACACAATCATGGCTTTGATTTCTTACGGGTTGCTCGGAATATTCATAAAATGAGGAGAAAAACGGTATGAAAAGATTATTTGCAGTTTTAGTTGCCGTGATTATAATCACCGCGGGAATTCTTCCGCTTTCGGTATATGCTCTGGGCGATGAGCCGCAGGATGATACCCCGGAAACTCCCGCCGCAGTTTACACCGTGACATATGACTCAAACTCGGGCGAAGACAAGGTTGACGCTCCCGCTCCGGCTGAAACCGATGCCGAAGGGGCCGTGACGGTTGCAAAAGCGATTGAAAGGCCGGGATATACATTTATGCAGTGGAATACCGAAGCCGACGGCTCCGGCGAAGCATATTCTCCCGGCGCACGCATCACTCCCGAAGCCGACACGACTCTTTATGCCGTCTGGGAAGAAGACATCCCCGCCGAAAAGACGGCTGTGATTTACCTCTGTTCATCCGGACCCAACGGACATTATCTGATGGGTCATGTCTGGATATGCCTGAAAAACACAGGCAGCGAGCCGTTTGATTTTGCCGGCTGCGAAGTCGCTCCGGGCAAAATGATAAGCGCCGGACTCCACCACGGCGGAGGACTGTTTTTCAACAGAGAGATGAAGCATTACGCGGGCAAATCCGTAAGATGCGAAAAAAGAGAGCTTAATGAAGAAGGAATTGCGCGCGCAAGCGCAGAGGCGTCCAAGTCAAAATGGGGCAGATACGAGCTCTTCACACATAACTGCTCAAACTTTGCCGCCGCCGTCTGGAGAGCGGCCACGGGCGAAAATGCGTTTGCGTTCTGCTTCCCGTTTGTTGTTTCAATTCAGATGATGGCACACGGCTCCGAAAGGCTTACAATATCCTCCGGAAACGCGGCCGACGTATATGCCGCAGATGAGCCGGCGTATGTAAAAGCCGCCGAAGCGCTTGCCGCCACGGACGCAGAGCCGGAAGCGGATTGCGCCGCCGCCACGGACGAAGCCTGTGAGGCACCCGGCGAAACAATCCCCGGCGAGCCCGAACCCGAACCGGCACCCACCTTTGAGCCCGAACCGACTCCCGATCCGGAACTCGCCGCCCGGCTAACCCCCGAACCCCTCGCAGAAGAATAATAAAAAATGCGCATCCCGATGATGATTATCATCGGGATGCGCTTGTTTTTTATTTTGTCAGCATATCGCGTATCGAGCTGATTTCGCTTCCGATTATTCCGATTTCTTGCAGATATCCGGTCACTCCGCCAAACTCGCTGTCAAAGAACTCAAATGTCTTTATGAGGTTGACTCTGTCGGATTTCAGGCGGGTTACATCCTTCTCCCAGATAAGCCCGGTGCGTTCTCTGATTTCCTTTTCGGCAAAAGGCTTTATGAGCTCATAGGTGCACTCGTAGTTGCGGTAAATATCTTCGCGGGCGGCTCCGGCGCACGAGAGAAGTATGGCTGAGAGGATTCCCGTTCTGTCTTTGCCCAGAAAACAGTGAAAGAGAAACGGATGTGTGAGCGAAGCAATCAGATGCATTACATCGGCATAATTACCGCGGTTTTCTCGCAGTGAGGATATGTAAAGCTCCGCCATGCTGAAGGGCTTGCCCACAAGAGAGGGGTTTGCCTCAAGCAGCGGAATATTGACATAATCAAATTCATCCGAGCCTGCAAAGAATGACGGCATCGCTTTTGCCTCGGCAGGGCCACGCAGGTCAATTACCGTTTTTATGCCGAGACTCCTGAGAATGCGCAGGTCATTCTCTGTGGGAGCCTTCGGAATACCGCAGCGTATCGCCCTGCCCGGTTTCGTAACGCCGAACGGAGTTTCATAGCCGTCGAGCCCGCGGCAGTTTATTAAGTTTTCGGTGCTGTAAACTGTCATGGGCGGTTACGGTCCTTTCCGTTTTGCGGTGAGAGCGGCGGCTGATTTACGCGCATACCCGCACCGCAAGGTATAAAGAGCGAAACGCCTGTCACTTGACAGGCGTTTCAGATTGTGGAGCGGATGACGAGGCTCGAACTCGCTACCTCCACCTTGGCAAGGTGGCGCTCTACCAGATGAGCTACATCCGCAACTGCAAGAGGCATTATAACAAAGGTAATCCCTCTTGTCAAGTTTTATTTTTAATCGATGCCTGTCACCGTGTAGCCTTTTTCCTCAACCGTGCTCCTGAGTGTTTCATCGCTCACCTGCGCGCCGAGAGTGACGGCGGCAATGCCCTCCTCATGGCTTGCGCGGGCGGTGATTACTCCGTCAAGAGCCTCAAGAGCGGTCTTTACCGTGTTTTCGCAGTGCGGGCACATCATACCCGTGATATGAATTGTTTTTTCCATATTATATTCCTCCTTTGAGCTCAGCAGTTCTTTTACGCCTTGCGGGGTCAGAACCTGTCCGCTTACGCTGCTTTTGATTTTTTTGTCTTTTGAGCTGTCATACATATCAAAGAGATTCAGGCGCAGGGCGTTTGACACCACGAATATGCTTGATATGCTCATTGCCGCCGCCCCGAACATAGGGCTGAGCTCGAGCCCGAACGCGGGTATGAACACTCCTGCCGCGGCGGGAATGCCCAGGCAGTTATAAAAGAGCGCCCAGAAAAGATTCTGCTTTATAATTGTCATAACTCTGCGGCTGAGTCTGATTGCCGCGGGCACATCGGTCAGCCGGCTTTTTACAAGCACGGCATCTGCCGCGTCAATCGCAACATCCGTGCCCGCGCCTATGGCAATGCCCGTATCCGCGCTCACAAGAGCGGGGGCGTCGTTTATGCCGTCTCCTACCATCGCGGTTTTGCCCTTTTCGCGCATAATCGCAAGCAGACCTGCTTTATTCTGCGGCAGAAGTGACGAAACATACTCGTCAACTCCTGTTTTTTCCGCCGCTGCCTTTGCGGCTTTGTCGTTATCTCCGGTGAGCATCACGGTTTTTATGCCGAGGTTTTTAAGCTCATTTACCGCCTGCACGCTTTCGGTTTTTACCGCGTCCGCAAGAGCAATTATGCCTGCAAACTTTTTGCCTTTTGAGAAAAACAGCGGAGTTTTTCCCTGAGAGGAGAGAGAGTCCGCAAGGGTCAGATATTCACCCGGAATATCCGTGTTTCCTTTCATAAAGCGGCTGTTGCCCGCGCAGAGCGGGATGCCGTCGAGCAGTCCGCTTATGCCGCTGCCCGGGAAGGTCCTGATGCCGGTTACCTGAGATATTTCGGCCCCTTCATATGAGGCAATCGCTTTCGCCAGGGGATGTTCGCTTTTGCTTTCAAGGGACGCCGCGCAGTTTATGAGCTCTTTTTCATCAACCCCCGGGGAGGGTATTATATCGGTTATTTCGGGCTCTCCTTCGGTGAGAGTGCCCGTTTTGTCGAGGGCGGCTATCTGAATTTTGCCCGTCTCCTCAAGTGATTCCGCCGTTTTGAAGAGAATCCCGTTTTTCGCTCCCGCTCCGCTGCCTGCCATTATCGCCACGGGAGTAGCAAGCCCGAGCGAGCAGGGGCAGGAAATTACAAGCACTGAGACGGCCCTCTGCAGAGCGTATGATATGTCTCTGCCGGCAATCAGCCATACGGCGAAGGTTACAAGAGCTATGCCTATTACCGCGGGCACAAACACCGCGGACACTCTGTCGGCGATTTTTGCAATCGGCGCCTTTGTGGCTGTCGCGTCGGACACAAGGCGGATAATCTGAGCGAGCGCCGTGTCTGCGCCTACCTTTTCGGCGCGGCAGAGCATATAGCCTGATTTGCTTATCGTGGCGGCGCTGACTCTGCTTCCTTCTTCCTTGTCGGCCGGCAGGCTCTCTCCGGTGAGCGCCGATTCGTCAACCGAGGCGCTGCCTTCGAGCACAATACCGTCAACCGGTATTTTATCGCCCGCTTTCACGGCGAATAAATCTCCGGCATTCAGCTCTTTTGCGGGAATCTGTATTTCTTTACCGTCACGCACAACGGTTGCGGTATCGGGTGAAAGCTCCATAAGGCCTTTGAGCGCGCTCGTGGTTCTGCCTTTGCTTTTTGCCTCAAGGAGTTTACCGAGAGTTATGAGCGCGAGTATCATCGCGGCGGATTCAAAATACAGACCGTGAAGATGGCCCGTAAGGGCGGAATAGTTGCCGTCATTGTGGGCTTTTACCATAAGGATTATTATATATACGCTCCACGCAAAGCTTACTCCGCTTCCCAGTGAAACGAGTGTGTCCATATTGGGTGAGAGGTTTCTGATACCGCGGGCGCCGTTTGCGAAAAACCTGCGGTTTACAATCAGTATTATACCGCTGAGCACCATCTGGATTATACCGGCGCACAGCGGATTGCCCGCAATGAACGCCGGCATCGGCAGACCTGCCATATGCCCCATTGATATATACATAAGCAGAGCGAGAAAGCAGAGAGAAACAATCAGGCGCCTTCTGAGGGCGGGCGTTTCCGTATCTCTCAGCTCGGAGGAGTAATCGGGCCGGGTGCTTTCTTTTTTCAGCCGGGCGCCGTAGCCTGCTTTTTCAACCGCCGCGGTTATTGCCTCGGGTGAGGCATTTCCCTCAACACCCATGGAGTTTGTCAGGAGATTGACCGAGCAGGATTTTACTCCCGGCACACCGCTTACGGCCCTTTCAACGCGTGAGCGGCAGGCGTCACAGCTCATGCCGGTTATATAATATTGTTGCATTTGCTCATCTCCTTTTCCGCCAAGGCGCGGGCGTTTTTATTTCGCCGCAGTCCTGAGCCATACAATCATATCGCTTTCGCCGTGATTTGCGTAAGCGAAATACGGCAGCATAGTGAGCTCGCGCTCGGTTCTGCCGTCGGGGTCGTAGTCGTAGTAAAGTTCCGTGCGCGACTTATCTTCATATACTTTTACGCTCAGGCGCATCGCTCCGCTTTCCTCATCGGGTTCAGAGCCGAAAACTGCCCCGGTATCAACTGACAGCGTGTTCAGAGAAACTCCTGCGTTGAGCACGCTCTCCGCGCAGTAAACAAGCGGCCCTCTTGCCACGCACACCTTACCGTTGTCACCGTCAACAAGCGGGTTTGCGGCAACAAAGCGCGGTTTCATCTCAAAGTAAAAATCAAAGACCTGCTCATTCTGCGTTATGTCGAGGTAAATATAGCCCCTGACAGGCTCGTGCGGCAGCCGGCCGCCGTTCAGGGTGGCGAAGGTGCACCAGCCGGGAATCCTTACGGCAATTTTTCTGCCGGCGGCTCCGCTGACGGTTATGCGCACATCGCCGAAGTTCGGATATCGCGTATCCTGCTTGATTTTTATGCCTTCCCACTCCGCTTCGCCCGAAATGAAGTGATGCACATATATCGTTTTGTCGTCATAGGAGTAAGCGTCTCCGGCAAAAGACGGTATAACGCGGGCAAGGTTCGGCGGGCAGCAGGAGCAGCTGAAAACCTCTGCCCTTTGGGTTAGCAGGTTTTCTTTGATATCGTGCCATTTTTCATTTTTTTCGTGGCGCGACAGGTTTATTTCAAGGGGATTTACATAGAAGAAGCTTCTTCCGTCAAGCGAAACTCCGCCGAGCACACAGTTATACATTGCCCGCTCAGCGGCATCCGCGTATTTTGAGTCTGTTTCGAGCATAAGCATCCGGCGGCAGAAAAGCACAAGAGCGATTGACGCGCAGGTTTCGGAATACGCCATATCGTTCGGTAGGTCGTAATCCTGAGTGAAGGTTTCGCCGTGAGAGGACGAGCCGACGCCTCCCGTAACATACATACGCTTTGAGCAAATATTGTCAAAGAGCGATTTGCAGGCGTCGGTGAGCTCCTTATCGCCCGTCAGCCTTGCAAGGTCCGCCATACCGCTGTAGAGGTAAAGGGCTCTTACGCTGTGCCCCTCTGCGGTTTTCTGCTGTCTTACGGGCAGGTGAGTCTGGTCATAGGAATGATCGCCTGAGTATACGAAATTATCAAGGTCTTTTTGACTTGTGCCTCTTGTGTTTATGAAATGAGCGCAGAGATTCGTATATTTTTCTTCGCCGGTGAGCTCATACATTTTTATCAGCGCGAGCTCAATCTCCTCGTGACCGGGGGTCGAAAACGCGGCGGAATCATCTTCAGCAAAAGCTTTTTCTATAAGGTCCAGGTATCTTTTTACAAGGTCGAGGAGCTTATCCTTGCCCGTCGCCCTGTAATACGCGACCGCCGCCTCGGTCAGATGACCGGCGCAGTACAGCTCGTGATTGTTTCTTACCGTGAAACGGTTTTCCGGCTCACAGGCGATGTAATAGCTGTTGAAGTATCCGTCATCAAGCTGTCCGGACTCCATATAGCCGATTATTTCGTCAACCTGCTTCTCAAGCTGCCCGTCGGGAGTCTGCTCAAGGGAATAAGCGCAGGCCTCAATCCATTTCGCGACATCGCTGTCCCAGAAAATATGGGGCTTTTCCATGCCTTCGGTATATACGCATTTCATAGCTTCAAACCTGCCGGTCTCGCTGAAACGCTTATATATAGTCGGTATGGTGGAGCTTGTGTTGATTTCCGACCTGTGTTTCCAGAAACCCTGAATTTTTACAGCGCTGAACGGTACGTATTTCATAAAGCAATCAACCTCTTTCGGCGAAATTTTTGTTGCATTCCCTGAGATTTTCTATGATTTTTATTTTCTGCGGGCAGACATTCTCACACTGACCGCATTCAAGGCAGTCGCCCGCCGCGGGTCCGGCTGAGGCGAGCGCGGCGTAATCGGCGTTGCCCTCATCTATTCTGCCGAATACAAGTTGCTTGTTTCTCGCGGCGAAAATATCCGGTATGGGTATGCCGGCCGGGCAGCCCTCAACACAGTATCTGCACGCAGTGCAGGGGATTGAATGCGTTTCGTGGAAAAGCTCGCCCGCCTGACGGATTATCTCTTTTTCATCATCGCTGAGAGGAACGAAATTTTTCATATACGAAAGATTGTCAGCCATCTGCTCAACATTTGACATACCCGAGAGCACCGAGAGCACGCCGTCAAGAGAGGCGGCGAACCTGATTGCCCAGGAGGCGTAAGACGCATCGGGATTTGCCTTTTTCAGCAGCTCCTTGACTTTTTCGGGAGGGTCGGCGAGAGCTCCGCCTTTGACGGGCTCCATAATAACAATCATTTTGCCGTGCCTGCGGGCTACCTCATAGTTTTCTCTCGCCCTTACCTTCGGGTCGTTCCAGTCCGCATAGTTTATCTGAAGCTGAACAAATTCGGCGTCCGGATGGTCCGTGAGGAGCTTGTCAAGCAGCTCGGGACCCGAGTGGAAGGAAAAGCCGTAGTGGCGGATTTTGCCTTTTTCTTTCAGCTCCTTCACATAATCCCAGAGGTTGAATTTGTCAAACTTCTCGTAGTTTTTGTCATTCAGAGAGTGGAGCAGATAATAATCAATGTATTTCGCTCCGGTGCGCCTGAGTGAGGTTTCAAACTCTTTTTTCGCGAAGCTCTCCGTGGGGGCGGCGGAAACAAAAAGCTTGGTGGCGAGAGTGTAGGAGTCTCTCGGGTGTCTCTGCACGAGCGCCTTGTTGATTGCCGATTCGCTGCCCACATAAACATAGGCGGTGTCAAAGTAGGTGAAGCCCGCGTCAAGAAACATATCAACCATTCTGCCGGTCTGCTCCACATCGATGTGCATGCCTTTTTTCGGCAGGCGCATAAGGCCGAAGCCGAGTTTTTTATCGCTGATTTTGTAGTTGTCCATAGCTCTTTCCCTTTCGGTTTATTTGCCCGGCGTTATCTGAGCTCCGGGCTTTAACATACAACACAATTATACAAAACATAAGCGGTTATTTCAATAACTATCCGTTTCTCTATTTTGTAAATTTTTTTGGCGGGTATTGTAATTTTATAACATATTATTTATAATATACTCGTGTTATTATCACTTCAGGGCTGCCTTTTTGCCCGGCTGAGGAGGAAATACTATGAAAAAATACGTTATATCCTATGATATCGGCACCACAGGAGTCAAGACCTGCCTGTTTGAGATTGAAAATGAGATAAAGCTCCTGTCTGCGGCGATGGAGGGCTATCAGCTCTATATTCTGCCCGACGGCGGAGCGGAGCAGGACCCTGACGAATGGTGGAGCGCTCTCTGCAGCACCACCAAAAAGGTGTTTTCACAGACCGATATCACACCGGAAAAGGTTGAAGGAATTTCCTTCTGCTCTCAGGCACAGGGGCTTGTGCTTGTTGACAGAGACGGCAAACCGGTTCACAGAGCTTTCAGCTATATGGACCAGCGCGCCACAGAGCAGATTAAGAAGGGCATGGCATACGGCCCCCAGATTGCCGGCGGCAATATCTTCAAGCTCGTTCCCTCGCTTATTATCACCGGGGCTGCAGCTCTGAGCGTAAAAGACCCGGTATGGAAATACAACTGGATGAAAGACAACGAGCCGGACAATTTCGCAAGAGCTTACAAATGGCTTGATGTCAAGGAATATCTCATCTGCCGTATGACCGGCGAGTTTGTTATGACCAGAGACTCCGCCTTCGGCACTCTCCTTTATGACCTTAGAGACGGGCACAGATGCTGGAGCCCGAAAATCTGCAAGATGCTCGGCGTGGATATGAAGCATCTGCCCGAGATTATTGACAGCGACGCCAAAGCGGGCGAGCTTAAAGCCGACGCGGCCGAGCAGCTCGGCCTGTGCGCGGGCACCGCGGTTTTCGGAGGCGGAATGGACGCTTCCCTTATCGGCGTGGGCGCGGGCGCCGCGTGCCTTGGCGACACTCATATTTACAGCGGCACATCCGGCTGGGTTTCAACCGTAACCGACAAGAGCGTTGTTGACACTGCCTCGATGATAGCGGCGGTAGTCGGCGTTCAGAACGGAAGATACAATTATTTTGCCGAGCTCGAAACGGCGGGCAAGTGCCTTGAGTGGGTGAAGGATCACCTCGCTCTTGACGAAATAGACATTTACCTCGAAAAGACTCACGTTGCCGAGCCCAAAGAAGCGGTTTACACCTCGCTTTATGATTACCTCTCAAAGGTGATTTCCGAGACTCCCGCCGGAAGCGGCGGAGTGGTATTCACCCCCTGGCTTCACGGCAACCGCTGCCCATTTGAGGATCCGTTCTCAAGGGGAATGTTCTTCAACATCAGCCTTGAAACGGGCAAGACCCAGCTTATCCGCTCCGTTATTGAGGGCGTCTGCTTCCATATGAGATGGTTTATAGAGACCCAGGATAAGAAAGTGAAGACCTCGGATGTTATCAGGTTTGTGGGCGGCGGAGCTCTGAGCGACGTAACCAGCCAGATTCTTTCAGACATAACCGGCCGTGTTGTTGAAACCGTTGAAAGCCCGCAGAATGTGGGCGCGGTGGGCGCTGCAGCCCTTATGGCTGTCGGCCTGGGAATCATAGACAATGTGGGAGAGGCAAAGAAGCTTATTCCCGTCAGAAAGAGATTTACTCCCGACGGCAAGAACAAAGCCGTCTATGACAGAAACTTCAGTGTTTACAAAACTCTCTATAAAAACAACAAAGAGGCATTCGGAATTCTCAACAAATAATCTCTCCGGTGCCGCAAACCCAGTATTACCCCATAAGGAGGAAAAACCAATGAAAAGATTTGCTGCCATGGCTCTCGCCGCCACACTGATTCTCTGCATTTTCGTTTCGTGCGAAAAGAAGGCAACTGTTGACGGCGCAGAGGTTATCACCAATGACGCCGGTCAGCAGTACGCTGTTGCCACAAAGGAGGACGGCGGAGTTATCAGAGACAACAACGGAGATGTCGTGATTCTCGCTACCGATGAAGACGGGCAGGCCGTCACCAATGATAAAGGCGAAAACGAAACCGAAAACGCCGAGCTTAAAAACGCTCTCGTAATCGGCAATCTCATTGAGTTTGATCGCTACTATATCGAGCTGCCCGAAGGTTGGAGCAATAACGGCAGTTTTTCAGATATGATATTCAGAAATGATTCCACGGGCGACCAGATATGGGTTATTGAGCGCGCGGAAACTTCCGTTGCCACCGCCATGGATCAGTATGATATGCTCAGAGCCGGTGTTTTAACCAACTTCCCCGATGCGGTCACAGAAGATTTCCCCGTTGAAATAAACGGCGAAACCTGTGCCTATTCATCGGTGTACGTTCCCGTTGACTCTGAGGGCACCCCTTCATATCTGGGTGAAACTCACATAGCAAACGGCGGCTACTGCTACACCTTCAGAGTAACATCAAAAAGAGATGTTACCGCTGATATTGACGATATAATCAATATCATCTCCACAATCAAATTCAAATAAGGGAGCCTGAATCATATGATTTTAACTCAGGATATCGGCATAGATCTCGGCACTGCCAATACTCTTGTTTATGTCAAGGGCAAAGGTGTTGTTATCCGCGAGCCGTCGGTGGTCGCTGTTGACCGTAAGACCGCGGTACCCAAGGTGGTGGCCGTGGGTAACCAGGCAAAGGAAATGATCGGCAGGACTCCGGGTTCAATCGTTGCCGTGCGCCCTCTCAAGGACGGCGTGATAGCCGATTTTGACATTACCGCCGATATGATAGAGGCGTTTATAAAAAAGACCACCAAGAAAAGGCCGTTTTCTCAGATAAGAATTCTGATATGCATCCCCTCCGGCGTTACCGAGGTGGAGAGAAAAGCCGTTCACGACGCCGCAAAAAGCGCGGGCGCTGCCTATGTAAGCCTTATTGAGGAGCCGATGGCGGCCGCGATAGGGGCGGGTCTTCCCGTGTCGGAGGCGACAGGCAGCATGGTGGTTGATATAGGCGGCGGCACCAGCGAGGTGGCGGTTATTTCGCTGGGCGGTATAGTCACGGCTTTTTCGTGCAGAACTGCGGGCGATGAGCTCGACGAGGCGATTATCGCCTATGTCAAGAAGAAGTACAACCTGCTTATCGGCGAGAGAACAGCCGAGGATATAAAGATTAAAATCGGCTCCGCTTATCCGTATGACGGCGAGGGCACAATGAATGTCAAGGGCAGAAATCTTATGGACGGCCTGCCCAAAAATGTTGACATCACAAGCGAAGAAGTCAGGGAGGCTATGGCCGACACCGTGGCTCAGATAGTTGACGCTGTTAAGACCACCCTCGAAAAGACTCCCCCCGAGCTTGCGTCTGACATAATTGACAAGGGCATTTACCTCACCGGCGGCGGCGCGCTTCTAAAAGGGCTTGACAAGCTCATCGCGGAGGAAACCAAAATTCCCGTAGTGGTTGCCGATAATCCGCTGGACTGTGTGGTTGAGGGCACGAGAGTATGCCTGAGCGGCGCGCAGGGCCTTACGGGGCAGAATAAATACATCTGATTGGAGATTACCGATGAAACGCTTCTACAAAAGGACGGGATTCAGAATATTCGCAGCAGTGCTCGCCGCTCTCATAGCGGGGAGCGTTATTTCCGTGGCCTCAAGAAGCGGCTCATCACCTATTGTAAAAATAACCGGCGTTGTTTTCGGCCCGGCATCGAGGGCGGCAAGCGCGGTTACCAACAACCTCAAAAAGCTGCCGGTCACATTCCGCTCGTCTTCATATATGAAGCGTGAGAATCAGGCTCTCAGAGATGAGATAGACAGCCTGCGCGAGCAGCTGGTGGACTATGAAGAGGTTGTTTATAAAAACGCTTTCTACAAAGAATTCCTTGAGCTTAAAGAGGAGCACGAGGACTATGAATTCGCCGAGGCGGCAATAATCGGAAGAGACTCCGCGGATAAGTTCGGCACGCTTACCCTCAACAAAGGCTCGGCGCACTCGGTGAAGGTGAATGACCCCGTAATATACGGCAAATATCTTGTGGGCGTTGTGGCAAGCGTCACTCCGACCCAGTGTGTGGTAAACACTCTTCTCAACCCCTCGGTTAACGTGAGCGCTTATGAAACGCGCACGAGAGAGGTGAGCTATGTTACCACCACAACCCAGCTTTCCGATGAGGGTCACTGCTCCTTCACGAATCTTTCAGCGGGCACTGCCGTCACAGACGGCGGCCTTGTCTGCACAGCCGGTGTGGGCGGCATTTATCCCTCGGACCTGATTATAGGCACCGTTATTGACATAGTTGACGCCACAATAGATATTTCGGCTTCGGCGATTATAGAGCCGGGGGTTGATTTCTCGCAGCTTACCGACGTTTTCATTATCACAAGTTTCAACGGGCAGGCAAAATAATTTATGACAGTTACCGACAAAAGAAAAAAGATAATATACCGCAGGGCTCTGCTCGCCTTGATTATCTTTGCTTTTTCCCTTATCCAGAACGGAGCGGGGAAATTCCTTAAGATAGGCGGAGCGGGACCCCTGCTTCTTATACCCGCCGTTATTGCCGCCGCAATGTATGAAGGTGATATCGCCGGCATTTTTTACGGCCTGTTTGCCGGAGCCCTGTGGGATGTGTTTGCAAAGGGCAATAATTTCAATTCAATTTTTCTCGTGGTTGCCGGCTATGTGTGCGGCACTCTGATTGCCACGGTGATGCGCAACAACTTTGTTACCCACCTGCTTCTGTCAACCGTATGCACGGTCATTTACTGTACGGGATACTGGCTGTATCATTTTGTGATAATAAACCTGGACAGAGCCTTTTTAACGCTGATAACATTTTATATACCCCAAATGCTTTTCACGATTATTCTCTCTGCGCCCGTTTTCCTGCTTGTCAGATTCGCGCGCTCCGGTTTTGTGAATGAAGAGTATTCAGAGTAATTATTAACACGGGAATGAAAAAGGGAGGTGAGAACCGTGAATGAAAGAATATCAAGAGCAAGGCAGGTTGCCGTGGCTGTAATCACCGTATTTTTCGCGGCGGTTCTCATCGGCGATCTTGTAAAAATACAGATTTTTGAGAAAGATAAATATGAGGCGCTTGTTTCCTCTGTCTCTTCACGCACCGCGGTTATTCCCGCGGCAAGAGGCGAAATTCTGGACTGCAACGGCAACAAGCTCGTATATAACGAGCAGGGCTACGCCGTGGTGTTTGACGGTTCGTTTTTCCCCGGAAGCTCCGAAAGCGGGAGAAGAAACGAAATCATTCTCAGCCTCATAAAGCTTTTTGACAGGAAAAAGATTGAGTGGGAGGATATCCTTCCCATAGAAGTAAAAAAAGGCGAATTGGTTTTCAAGGAAGAGAGCGAAGCCGTAATCAAAGAGATGAAGAGCAGGGATATGCTCAATCTCAATGAGTATGCCACCGCTCAGAACTGCTACGACGCCCTCGTAAAAGCTTTTTCGCTTGAAGACTATCCCATGGGCGAGGCGCTCAAAATTGCCTCCGTGCGTTACGGTATGATGCGTGTGGGCTTCGGTGTGGGGGTGACCTATACCTTCGCAAAGGATGTTCCCGAGGAAACCGTATCCGCTATAATGGAAAACAGCACCTTCTATCAGGGTGTTGACAACAGGATAGTACCTGTCAGAACATATACCGACGGCACTGTTGCGCCCCACATACTCGGTATGACAGGCGCTATGGACGCCGAGAGCTACAAGCAGCTCAAGCCCAAGGGCTACCGCATGAGTGATGATATAGGCAAGAGCGGTATGGAGCTTGCCATGGAGGAATACCTCAGAGGCAAGGACGGCGAGATGACCATCTACACCGATGACAAGGGCAACCGCACCGCCGAAATCACAAAAGAGCCCGAGCAGGGCAACGCCATAGTGCTCACCATTGATTCCGGGCTTCAGAAGGTTGCTCAGGATTCACTCAAATCCGCGCTTGAAAGCTATGCGGGCAAAATAGGCAACAGAGTGCCCAACGCGGGCGCCGTGGTAGTGCTCAGCTGCAAGGACGCTTCTGTGCTCGCTAGCGCCACCTACCCCACCTACGATATTTCCACCTATGCCGAAAACGCCGCCAAGCTTAACAGCGCAACCGGCTCCCCGCTCTGGAACAGGGCTCTGATGTCGGCATACGCCTGCGGCTCCACGGCAAAGCCCTCAGTTGCGATAGCCGCCCTTGAGGAGGGCATAATAGACGAAAAATTCACCGTTTACTGCAGCGGTTCATACACATATCTCGGTCAGAAATTCAAGTGCGAGCAGGCTCACGCGAGCGCGTTTGTTGACGTTATTCACGCCATAGACGAGAGCTGCAACACCTTCTTTATGGAGGTGGGCAGAGTGGTCGGCATAGAAAAGATGAACGAATACCGCATTATGCTCGGCCTTGGCTCAAAGACGGGCTGTGAGCTTCCCGAAGTGGCGGGCATACTTGATTCGCCTGAGTACAGAGCGTCTCTCAACCAGGAGTGGCTGCCCGGCTATACCATCCAGTCGGCAATAGGCCAGGCTGGCAACCTCTTTACTCCCATACAGCTCGCGAATTACGTTAATGTGATAGCAAACGGAGGCACCCGATACAGACCGCATTTCATAAAGAGCATCAAGACGGCCGATTACAGCCAGACAGTGCTCGAAAACGGCGCGCAGGTTATGTGCGAAACAGGCATAACAGAAGAAACTCTCGATATTGTAAAACGCGGTATGCTCAGAGTCGGCACGGTCGGCTACTGCGCCCCGTATTTTGATGAGCTTCCCGTGAAGGTTGCCTGTAAAACGGGTACCAGCCAGGAATACAGAAAAATGAACGGGTATTCCGTTAAGATAAACAACGGCTTCCTTATAGCTTTCGCGCCGTATGATGACCCGCAGATTGCCATTGCGGCAGTGGGCGAGGGCATGATTTCGGGCAAATATGTCGCTCCCGTTATCGCGGATATAGTTGAGTATTACTGCGGAATGAGTGACACAATAGACACCTTGCCCGCGCAGGGCGAATTCATACCTTGATTTGCATTTTGTAACAGAAGGAGTGAGAAACGTGGCTCAGATATTTGCGGTTGTTTCCGGTAAAGGCGGAGTAGGCAAATCCACATTTGTAACGGGCGTGGCTCGCGAGCTTGTGCTTGCGGGCAAAAAGGTGCTCGCTGTTGACTGCGATATAGGGCTCCGCTCACTCGACCTGCTTTTCGGATGCAGCGAGGATGTTGTTTTTGACTGGGGAGACTATATACTCGGCAGGTGCGACAGGGAAGGGCTTGTTGTATCCGGCACCGGGGGGGACCTTATTGCCGCTCCGCGTTTTTATGACCCGGCTCTTACCGGTGAAAACCTTAAAAAGCTTATTGATACCTTTGCAGGTGAATACGATTTTATTTTTCTTGATTCCCCGGCGGGGGTGGGCACCGGTTTTTCCGCCGCGGTCGCGTGCGCGAAAAAGGCAATAGCTCTCACCACACCTGACCCCGTTTGCGTGAGAAGCTGCGGCAGGGCCGTTTCCGAAGCGGAAAAGGCAGGAGTAAAGGACATAAGACTTGTGATAAATATGTTCGAGGTAAAGCCCGCGGTCAAAAAGAAGCTGCTGAATCTGGACGAATGCATAGACGAAACCGGGGCTCAGCTGCTCGGCGTAGTTCCGTTTGACAGGGCGCTGACCTTCTCGGCCGTTACCGGCAGGGAGCCTGATGAGTTCGGCGCCTCTACCCAGGCATATCAGAGAATTGCAAGGAGACTCACGGGGGAGAAGATACCCCTCGTATGCGAATAATATGAGCGAGCCCGCAATAGCCGCCGTTTCAACGCCGAACGCGCCCGGCGGCATAGGAATAATAAGAATATCCGGAGAGAATGCCCTTGAAATTGCCGAAAAGGTTTTTGTTCCGGTAAGGAACGAGAAAATATCGGCAAGCAAAGGCTACCGCGCCTATTTCGGCTCGGCATTTGCCGAGGGCAAAAAGGCGGATGAAGCGGTCTGCCTTGTTTACAGAGCGCCGCACAGCTACACCGGCGAGGATGTGGCGGAGATAAACTGCCACGGCGGTCTTTACATAACCAATTCAGTTCTCAGGGCTGTTATCGCCGCTGGAGCCAGACCGGCGCAGCCGGGTGAATTCACAAAACGCGCTTTCTTAAACGGTAAGCTGGACCTTGCCGAGAGCGAGAGCGTTATGGCTCTTATCGGGGCCTCGGGCAGGCAGGCGGCAAACGCCGCTCTCAACACGCTTGAGGGGAAGCTTTCGGGCGAAATCGACGCCTGCGCACACGCGGTAGCGGGTGTGTGCGCGTCGCTGAGTGCCTGGGTCGATTACCCCGATGAGGATATAGAGGAGATTTCTGCATCCGAAATGGAGCAGGTCTTTTCAGACACAAAAGCAAAGCTCGAAACCATAATCGGAAGATATGACTCCGGCAGGGCATTTACCGAAGGAGTTGAAACGGTGATAGCCGGCAGGCCGAATGTGGGCAAGTCCACGGTTATGAATCTGCTTACCGGATATGACCGTTCCATAGTTACCGATGTGGCGGGCACCACGCGCGACGCTGTTGAGGAAAAGGTGATTATAGGTGATATAGTGCTTAAAATCGCCGACACCGCCGGAATCAGGGAAACCGATGACAAGGTTGAGAATATCGGCGTTGAAATCGCAAAAAAGCGCCTTGAAAGAGCGGAGCTTGTAATAGCGGTGTTTGACAGTGCCGAGGAGCTGACGCAGGAAGACAGAGAAATAATTGCCCTGTGCCGCGACAAGAAAAAAATCGCCCTTCTCAACAAGAGCGATTTGAGCAGGAAAATAACCCCGGAGGAAATCAGCCCGTTTTTTGACAGAACGGTTACCATCTCCGCAAGGACGGGCGAGGGCAGAGAAGATTTTGAGAATGCTCTTGCCGAAATACTTCACTGCGCCGACTTCGACAGTGAGGCGGCAAATCTCACGGGCGAGAGACAGCGCGACTGCTGCGTGAGGGCGGTGGGCCACCTGGGCGAAGCGATTGAGGCACTTCACGCCGGAGTAACTCTTGATGCCGTGAATGTCTGCGCGGACTGCGCTGTGGACGCTCTGCTTGAGCTTACCGGCAAAAAGGCAAGCGCCGCCGTTGTGGATGAGGTCTTTTCAAGATTCTGTGTCGGAAAATAAACACAAGACATTCAAATAAAAAAAGGAGAAGAAAAATGAAGTTTTACAAATGCGCCCACTGCGGCAACATAGTGATTTACGCCGAAAACAAAGGAGTGCCCGTAATGTGCTGCGGTCAGAAGATGGAGGAGATTATTCCCGGCAGCGTTGACGCCGCGGCGGAAAAGCACGTCCCCGTTATTTTTGCTTCGGGTGAAAAGGTTACCGTAAAGGTCGGTGAAGTTGCTCATCCGATGCTCGAGGAGCACCATATTGCCTGGATAGTTCTCCAGACCGAAACCGGCTGGCAGATAAAGTACCTTGACCCGACCGGCAAGCCTGAGGCTGAGTTTGGCATTGTAGGCGACGAGGTAGTTGCCGCTTACGAATACTGCAACCTCCACGGCCTGTGGAAGAAAGAACTGTAAAGAAAAAAGAAATAATAAGATTAAAAGACTGCACATTTTCTTGTGCGGTCTTTTTATGTCAGACGGCTTTTGGTTTTTAATCTATATTTCGATAACATCTTAATTTAAGATTTAAAGAGCCGGGGCAAAAGCCTCGGCTCACTATTCATCCGGAATCTTAGCAGCTCATTGCTGCATTTTGCTTTCTTTTATTTTATCTAAATAAGTTTTTTCGTGTTTGAAAAACACTCTGGATGCTGAAATACTGTTATTGCTGACACTATCTGATTTAAGATTATCGCTTATACCCCATAAAGTCCTGTATTTCAGCGTTATCGGCTTTCGCTTGATAACATAATCAGAGCTGCTTGAAAAATTACAAATTTTACCATTTTTCACTGTAATACTAATTGAGTAAATCAAATAAGTATTTCTTTTGATTTTAAATTCGCACCCAATCGTCTCTCCGTCAATACCGCTTGTTGTTTGAAGCGGTTGTCTATATGTTATTTTGCCGTTTTCTACATCTGCAAGAAGAACAGTCTCGGAAGCAGTGTCAATTTTGTAATCGTTATTTTTCCAAACAGTTTTTCTGCTCCATAAATTATAATTAAAACATCCATAAACAGCACCTGAAAAATGTTTATAATCTTCATCGGGCATAGTGAAATCTGTTATTCTGAGTAATCTAAAAACTGTTTCCGATTTTCCACCGCTTATCGGAAAAACATATTCTTCGGTATTAAGAACTATGACAGAATAATAATCATCTTGCTCTTCATAATTGCTACTGTAAAAATATATTCTTTCGTCGGCTTTTATTTTAAGATCTTCGTTTATAAGTGGATTGCTAATCAGCGAACTCAGTTTGTCGTATTGTTTAATCTCAGAATCCGGAAGAAGTTTTAAAGATTCTCTTGATATTCCGTATTCTGACATCACATTTTCAGTCAAGACTCTATCTTCTGAATCACTACTTACAGTCAATCCTTTTATTTCTTTATCGTTTGGTTTATAAAAATAAATATATTCAGATGCAAAACTTGCTGACCATAAAACTATGATTGCTATAATTACAGCAAAACTCTTTTTAAAAGAGGATTTTTCCAAATTCAACTTTATATTGCCTTTTGCAAGATTCGTATTGATGGATTTGTTAAATAAACCTTGAGAAAGAAAAATCGGCAGAAGCATAAAACCCCAAAAAGAGATTTGCATGCCTCTGTTCTGCCATTCAGACCAAAAGAAATAAAAACATACTATTGAGAACGCGGTTGTTATTATAATTGAACATATCAGTTTGATATTATTTATTTTTATATTGTTTGGCTTAAATAGTTTAATTAAAGAAAAACACAAAGCACAATAAGTAATCAAATATTCAATTATTGCAACTAACATTATTTTTGTTGCTGTTGATTCATCAAAAAGCATTGTTGAATAACACAAAACCAGTGTTACAGAAAAAACAAGCGCCGAC
>JAEELT010000113.1 GCA_016282855.1 Clostridiaceae bacterium
GACCGATGGTACCGATATTTACATGCGGTTTGGTTCGGTTAAAATGTTCTTTTGCCATTGAATTGTTTCCTCCCTTTTAGAAGCAATTTAATTACATGCAGTCGCATGATGTTATTTTAACAAGAATTGCTTGAAATTTCAAGCTTTTTTTACAATTTCTCCCTTATTTCTCGGATATAAGCTTTTCGGCAATGTTTTTGGGCACTTCGCTGTAATGCGACGGCTCCATAACATACTGTCCTCGGC
This sequence comes from Clostridiaceae bacterium, assembly GCA_016282855.1. Lineage (GTDB taxonomy): Bacteria > Bacillota > Clostridia > Oscillospirales > Acutalibacteraceae > CAG-177. The sequence continues at coordinate 247 of JAEELT010000113.1, forward strand.
CCTGAGTTCTTGAGCGGAGAGATGTAGCGTAGCCGAACATATTCGAGAGCGGGATGAAAGCGTCAATCTGAGTTGCGCCTGTTCTGACCTCCTGACCCTGTATCATACCGCGGCGTGAATTGATATCTCCGATAACATCGCCGATGTATTCTTCGGGAACAATAACAGAGGTTTTCATGATGGGCTCCATAAGCACCGGTGATGCTTTTCTCATAGCATCCTTGAACGCCATGGAAGCGGCAATCTTGAATGCCATTTCGGAAGAGTCCACTTCATGATAAGAGCCGTCATAGAGAGTGACTTTGACGTCAACTACATTGTAGCCGGCGAGAGTACCCGAAAGCATTGCTCCCTTGATACCCGCCTCGATAGCGGAAAAGTATTCCTTGGGAATTGCTCCTCCCACTATCTGATTGACAAATTCGTAGCCCTTCTCGGGATTCGGCTCGATTTTGATTTTAACATGGCCGTACTGGCCTTTACCGCCGGACTGACGGGCATACTTGGTGTCCGATTCGGCGGGCCTGGTGATGGTCTCGCGGTAGGCAACCTGAGGCTTGCCTACGTTTGCCTCAACATGAAACTCTCTTAACATTCTGTCAACGATAATCTCAAGGTGAAGCTCGCCCATACCTGCGATTATGGTCTGGCCGGTCTCTTCATCTGTGTAGCACTTGAATGTGGGGTCTTCCTCAGCGAGCTTTGCGAGAGCGAGGCTCATCTTCTCCTGGCCGGCTTTGGTCTTGGGCTCGATGGCGACTCTGATAACGGGCTCGGGGAATTCCATGGATTCAAGTATAATCGGGTGCCTCTGGTCGCAGAGCGTGTCGCCCGTGGTAGTCTGCTTGACTCCCACACAGGCGGCGATATCGCCTGCGTAACAGCACTCTATATCTTCACGGTGGTTGGCGTGCATCTGTAATATGCGCCCCATTCTTTCGTTAACCCCTTTTGTGGAGTTATACACCGTGCTGCCTGTTTCAACGGTGCCTGAATAAACTCTGAAGAAGCAGAGCTTGCCTACAAACTGGTCGGTGGTAATCTTGAAAGCAAGCGCCGAAAACGGCTCGCTGTCCGACGAGTGCCTGACCTCCTCGGTATCCTTCTTGGGATTTATGCCGGTTATGGCGGGCACGTCTGTAGGTGCGGGCATATAGTCAACCACTGCGTCAAGCAGGAGCTGAACACCCTTGTTGCGATAGGATGTACCGCAGGTAACGGGCACCATATTATTGGCTATCGTGGCTTTTCTTATGCAGGATTTGATTTCGTCCACGGTAAGCTCCTGACCTTCAAGATACTTTTCGAGGAGCGCGTCATCCTGCTCAGCCACATGCTCTACCATCTGTTCACGGTAGCTGCGGGCCTCTTCTGCCATTTCATCGGGAATATCTGTTACTTCAATATCAACTCCGAGGTCATCCTTGTAGTAATAGGCCTTCATTGTGACAAGGTCTATAATACCTTTGAAATCGGATTCGGCTCCTATGGGGAGCTGAATGGGGACAGCGTTGCACTTGAGACGATCCTTCATCATATCCACAACGTGGTAGAAGTTTGCGCCCATGATATCCATCTTGTTGATGTATACCATTCTGGGAACCTTGTACTTATCCGCCTGTCTCCACACTGTTTCGCTCTGGGGCTCAACGCCGCCCTTCGCGCAAAGCACGGTAACGGAGCCGTCAAGCACTCTCAGGGAGCGCTCCACCTCAACGGTGAAGTCAACGTGACCCGGGGTGTCAATAATGTTGATACGGTGATTTTTCCAGAAGCATGTGGTAGCGGCAGAAGTGATGGTTATACCTCTCTCCTGCTCCTGTTCCATAAAGTCCATAGTTGCGGCACCGTCGTGGGTCTCACCTATCTTGTGAGTCTTGCCTGTGTAAAACAGGATACGCTCAGTAGTGGTGGTCTTACCCGCGTCTATGTGCGCCATGATGCCTATGTTCCTTGTTTTTTCAAGTGAAACCTGCCTTGGCATATTATCCTCCGTATCTTTAAAAGTGAGCAAATAAACAAATGAAATGGGCGCTTATTACCACCTGAAGTGTGCGAAAGCCTTGTTGGCCTCTGCCATCTTGTGGGTGTCTTCGCGCTTCTTGAATGCCGCGCCGGTCTGGTTGACGGCATCCATTATTTCGTTGGCGAGCCTTTCCTTCATTGTTCTTTCGGAACGGGCACGGGCATAAGCCGTAATCCAACGAAGACCGAGTGTGGTCCTTCTCTCGGGGCGAACCTCCATGGGAACCTGGTAGGTTGCGCCGCCTACACGGCGGGCCTTAACCTCGAGAACCGGCATAACGTTTTCCATTGCCTCTTCGAAAACATCGAGAGGCTCCTTGCCGGTCTTGTCTTTGATAATGTCGAAAGCTTCGTAAACGATCTTCTGAGCAACTCCCTTTTTGCCGTCAAGCATAACATTGTTGATCAGGCGTGTAACAAGGGCTGAGTTGTAAAGAGGATCGGGCAAAACTTCACGTTTTGCTATGTTGCCTCTTCTTGGCACGTCGCTTCCCTCCTTCATAGTAATGATATCATAGGTACTCGAGTGACAAACTCTCGTGGCGCCAACGCAGAGGCATACATAAAGTAATATATATACACTGCATTGGTTGAATAAATTCAGCCTGCAAGAAGATTTGTCTTTGAAAAAATGCGGCTTATTTCTTTACCTTGGGACGCTTTGCACCGTACTTTGAACGGGCCTGCATTCTGCCGGTAACTCCCTGAGTATCAAGGGTGCCGCGGATGATGTGGTAACGCACACCGGGAAGGTCTCTTACACGGCCGCCGCGGATAAGCACAACAGAGTGCTCCTGAAGGTTATGTCCTACGCCGGGGATGTAAGTCGTTACCTCAATGCCGTTGGTAAGACGAACTCTGGCAATCTTACGAAGAGCGGAATTCGGCTTCTTGGGTGTGGCGGTCTTAACTGCTGTGCATACGCCGCGCTTTTGGGGGGAATTCAGCTGGGTCTGCACGTTCTTCTTGGAGTTAAGTCCTTTAAGAAGAGCGGGAGCCTTGGGCTTTCTTTCCAGTGTCTGTCTTCCGTTACGGACGAGCTGATTAAAGGTAGGCAATGTCTTCTCTCCTTTCTTCTGAAATTTTATAGTGAACGGGGCTTTTGCGAGGGCAAACGCCCCGAGACACTGCGTAAGAAATATTTTATCACAGCAAAGCTTGATTTGTCAACAGTTTTCACAAAAATCAGTCAAGATTTTCGCTGATTTTCACAGAAGGATCTGCCTGATAAATCTGAACGTCACTGTAGCACTTCATACCGGTACCTGACGGAAGAAGTTTGCCGATAATAACGTTCTCTTTAAGGCCGATAAGGTGATCCGTCTTGCCCTTGATAGCGGCTTCGGTAAGCACCTTTGTGGTCTCCTGGAATGATGCTGCTGAGAGGAATGACTCCGTGGCGAGTGAAGCCTTGGTAATACCCATAAGTGTGGGAATCGCCTGAGCGAGAACGGGCTCTCTGCCTTCGGCTTCCGCCTCGGCGGTAACTCTTTCGTTTTCTTTGATGAATTCCTGTTTCTCGACTATGGAGTCGGGGAGGAATCTGGTGTCGCCGGATTCGGTGATTCTGACCTCTCTCATCATCTGGCGGATGATAACCTCGATATGCTTATCGTTGATATCAACGCCCTGCTGACGGTATGTGCTCTGAACCTCGCGGATAAGATAATCGTGAACCGCTTCAACGCCGAGAATGGCAAGAATGTCGTGGGGGTTCTGCGCGCCTTCGGTGAGCCTTTCACCGCGGGTGACTCTGTCGCCCTCCATAACTCTCTTCTTGAAGCCGTAAGGAATAAGATAGGCTTTCTCGGTACCGTCATCGCCTGTGACAACGATGTGGTCTGAGTTCTTTATCTTGCGTATGCTTGCCACGCCGTCAATCTCACTCATAATTGCGAGCACCTTGGGCTTGCGGGCCTCAAACAGCTCCTCAACTCTGGGAAGACCTTCGGTAATATCCGACTGGTCGGCGGCGCCGCCCGTGTGGAAGGTTCTCATGGTAAGCTGTGTGCCGGGCTCGCCGATTGACTGAGCGGCGATTATGCCGACTGCCTCACCGACAGTAACGGGGTTGCCTGTAGCAAGGTTTTTGCCGTAGCACTTGATACATACGCCGTGCTGTGACTGGCAGGAAAGAAGTGACCTGATTTTAATCTTCGCCTTCTCATCCTCGGCAACCTTCTTCTCGGCAACGAGCTTCTCGTGGTCACGGCGTACCATTGCGGCCACCTTGGCGGCTGTTTCGTCATTCATCATAACGTCTTTGCTGGCAACAAGAGCGCCCGTTTCTTTATCATAGAAGTCCTCAAGCAGGTATCTGCCCGAAAGTCTCTCCTCAAGAGCGACTATTCTTCTGGAATCCTTCTTCTTTTCATCGTCGAATATATCATAAACGTATGTTCCGTCGGTGCAGTGGCAGTCTTCCTCGCGGATGATAACATCCTGGGAAACGTCAACGAGACGGCGGGTAAGATAACCCGAGTCGGCAGTACGCAGAGCGGTATCGGCAAGACCTTTACGCGCGCCGCGGGCCGAGATGTAATACTCGAGAATGTTAAGACCTTCACGGTAGTTGGCTCTGATGGGAACCTCGATAACCTTACCGGAAGTGTTTGCAATAAGTCCGCGCATACCCGCAAGCTGACGCAGCTGTGAATCGTTACCGCGGGCGCCGGAATCAAGCATAATGTTGATGGGGTTGAATTTATTGAAGCCGGCCTTGAGCTCATCGAAAACGCAGGCTGCGGTGTCTTCCCAGACCTTGATAACCGCTTTTGAACGGCCTTCGTCGGTGGTGAAACCTCTTGCGTATCTTCTGTTTATCTGCTCAACTCTTTCGTCAGCTTCCTTGATGATATCCCACTTGGACTCAGGTATGGTCGCGTCGCACACGGCAACCGTGAGACCGCTGCAGGTGGAATACTTGTAGCCCTGGGCTTTTATCTTATCGAGAACCTCCGCGGAAACGGATGTGCCGTGAACCTTGATACAGCGGTCGATAAGCTTTCCGAGCACCTTCTTGTTGACGAGCTGGTCAATTTCGGGCGTGAATATGTTTTCGGGCTTGCTTCTGTCAATGAATCCGAGATCCTGGGGAATGGGGTCATTGAATATAACCTTGCCGAGAGTAGTGGTGACAAGCGAGCTGATGGTCTTGCCCTTGAACTCTTTTGTCATACGGATTCTTATGTGCACGTGAAGGCCGATGTCGCCCTCTTCATAAGCCATAACGGCTTCGTCCACGGAGCCGAAGGTTTTGTAAACGAGTATCGTTTCGCCGTTCTCGTTCTTAACCTCAAGGGGAGCGCCGGGCTCGCAGGGGTTATCGGGCTTATAATCTGAATTCTCGGGATTATTGTCATTTATCATTGTAAGATAATATGAGCCGAGAATCATATCCTGTGTGGGAACGGTAACGGGCTTGCCGTCTGAGGGCTTGAGAAGGTTGTTGGCAGCGAGCATAAGGAATCTCGCCTCTGCCTGTGCCTCAGCTGAAAGAGGTACGTGAACAGCCATCTGGTCGCCGTCGAAGTCGGCGTTGAACGCTGTACATACAAGGGGATGGAGCTTGATTGCTCTGCCCTCGACAAGCACGGGCTCAAAGGCCTGTATGCCGAGTCTGTGAAGCGTGGGAGCGCGGTTGAGCATTACGGGGTGGTCCTTGATAACCACTTCGAGTGCGTCCCAGACTTCGGGATTGGCTCTCTCAACCATCTTTCTTGCAGATTTTACGTTGCCGGCCTTTTCGGTTTCAACAAGGCGCTTCATAATGAAGGGCTTGAAGAGCTCGAGAGCCATTTCTTTGGGCAGGCCGCACTGATAGAGCTTGAGCTCGGGGCCTACGACGATAACCGAACGGCCCGAGTAGTCAACACGCTTACCGAGCAGGTTCTGCCTGAATCGGCCCTGCTTGCCCTTGAGCATATCGGAAAGCGACTTGAGGGCTCTGTTGCTGGGTCCTGTTACCGGTCTGCCTCTTCTGCCGTTGTCAACAAGAGCGTCAACGGCTTCCTGAAGCATTCTCTTTTCGTTTCTGATGATTATATCGGGGGAGCCGAGCTCGATGAGCTTCGCAAGACGGTTGTTTCTGTTGATAACGCGTCTGTAAAGGTCATTGAGGTCGCTGGTTGCGAATCTGCCGCCTTCAAGCTGCACCATGGGGCGAAGCTCGGGAGGAATTACGGGGATTACGTCAAGAATCATCCACTCGGGTCTGTTGCCGGAAAGGCGGAATGATTCAACAACTTCAAGTCTCTTGAGGAGCTTGACTTTTTTCTGTGAGGAAGCGGTCTCAAGCTCTTCCTTGAGCTCTGCGGAGAGAGCGTCAAGGTCTATGCCGGCAAGAAGCTCTTTTATGGCTTCGGCGCCCATACCGGCCTTGAAGTCATCCTCATATCTGAGGCGGTACTCGTCATAGTCTTTCTCATCAAGGGTCTGACCCTTCTCAAGGGGAGTATCGCCCGGGTCGGTAACAATATGCTTCACATAGTAGAGAACCTTCTCGAGATCCTTGTTATTCATATCAAGAATGATTGCCATTCTTGAAGGGATGCCCTTGAAGTACCAGATGTGTGAAACGGGGCAGGCGAGCTCTATGTGGCCCATTCTTTCACGGCGGACCTTTGCCTTGGTGATTTCAACGCCGCAGCGCTCGCACACCTTGCCCTTATACTTGACTTTCTTGTATTTGCCGCAGTGGCACTCCCAGTCCTTGGTAGGCCCGAATATCCTTTCGCAGAAAAGACCGTCCTTTTCGGGCTTGAGAGTTCTGTAATTTATTGTTTCGGGCTTTTTGACCTCGCCGTATGACCATCCTCTGATGGTTTCGGGCGAAGCAAGACCGATTTTTATGGATTCAAAAGTAAGGTTGGCTTTATTTTCAACGTTTTCCATTAAACGATGCCCCTTCCGTTAAATTATTCAGTGAAGATTTCGGGAATGTGCGGGAGCGGAATCAATAATCATCCTCAGAATCGGTGCCGAAATCGAGGCCGTAATCGCCGTCGTCGCCGTCATCCTCGGTGAACATTTCCTCCACCGCGCCGTAAAGGTCGGAATCTTCGTCCTCATCGGACTCTTCGTTGCCCCAGATGTCATTTTCGAGACTGTCGGTATCGATGTCAAAGCTTTCGCTGCCTTCGGCATCGTTGACTGTCTTCATAACCTCTCTGGTGTCTTCGGAGATGTTGGTGTACTCTCCGTCAAATGAGGTCCTGAGGTCGATTTCTTCGCCTTCCACGTCAAGCACTCTGATATCAAGAGCGAGTGACTGGAGCTCTTTTACAAGCACCTTGAAGGCTTCGGGTGTGCCGGGAGTGGGGATATTGTTGCCCTTGACGATTGCTTCGTAAGTATCAACTCTGCCAACCGTATCGTCGGACTTGACTGTAAGAATTTCCTGAAGGGTGTAGGCCGCGCCGTAAGCTTCGAGAGCCCAAACTTCCATTTCGCCGAAACGCTGGCCGCCGAACTGAGCTTTACCGCCCAGAGGCTGCTGTGTAACAAGGGAGTAGGGACCGGTTGAACGGGCGTGAATCTTATCGTCAACAAGGTGATGAAGCTTGAGATAATACATAACGCCGACGGTTACGGGGTTGTCAAACTGTCTGCCCGTTCTGCCGTCGTAGAGCACGGTCTTGCCGGTGTAATCAATCTTGTGAACCTTGCTCTCGTCAAACTCTTCGCCTTTTGCCAGAGCTACGGCTTTGGCTTCTTCAACGAGCTTTCTGTTTGCCTCTTCAAAGGCGTCCTGTATATCGCTTTCGTGCGCGCCGTCAAAGACGGGGGTCATCATCTTCATATTGAGCTGCCTTGCGGCAAGACCGAGATGCACCTCGAGCACCTGACCGATATTCATTCGGGAGGGAACGCCGAGAGGATTGAGGACTATATCAAGCGGTGTGCCGTCGGGAAGGAAGGGCATATCCTCCTGAGGAAGGATTCTTGAAACAACGCCCTTGTTACCGTGGCGGCCCGCCATCTTGTCGCCGACCGAAAGCTTACGCTTCTGGGCGATGTAGCAGCGTACCACTTTGTTTACGCCGGGTGAAAGCTCTTCACAGTTTTCTTTTGTGAACACTTCAACATTCACAACAACGCCGTATTCGCCGTGAGGCACTCTGAGGGAGGTGTCTCTCACTTCTTTTGCCTTTTCGCCGAATATCGCGTGTAGCAGTCTCTCCTCGGGAGTCATTTCGGTTTCTCCCTTGGGGGTAACCTTACCGACAAGGATATCGCCGGAGCGGACCTCTGCGCCTATGCGGATAATACCGTTTTCGTCAAGGTTCGCAAGAGCGTCCTCGCCGGTGTTGGGGATGTCTCTTGTGATATCTTCGGGGCCGAGCTTGGTGTCTCTTGCCTCGGTGTCATACTCTTCAATATGAATTGAAGTGTAAACATCATCGCGTACGATTTTTTCATTTATGAGAACAGCGTCCTCATAGTTGTAGCCCTCCCATGTCATGAAGCCGATGAGAGCGTTTTTGCCGAGAGCAACCTCACCCATATCGGTAGCGGGACCGTCGGCAATAACCTGGCCTTCTTCTATTCTGTCGCCTACGCTCACTATGGGTCTCTGGTTGTTGCAGGTCGCCTGGTTGGAGCGCATGAACTTGATAACTTCGTATACTCTTGTTTCTCCGCCGTCTTCGAGCACTTCTATGGAATCCGCGCTGACCTTGGTGACCACGCCGCCTTTTTTGGCTATGACGCATACACCGGAGTCAACGGCGGCCTTGTATTCCATACCGGTACCTACAAGGGGAGCTTCCGTCTTGAGAAGGGGCACGGCCTGCTTCTGCATGTTTGAGCCCATGAGCGCGCGGTTGGCGTCGTCGTTCTCAAGGAAGGGAATCATTGCGGTGGCAACGGAAACCACCATCTTGGGGGATATATCCATATAGTCCGCAACGGAGGGATCGGTTTCAAGGAAGCCGTCTCTGTATCTTGCGGCAATCTTGGAGTTGACGAATCTGCTGTTTTCGTCGAGCGGCTCGTTGGCCTGCGCCACAACGAAATCGTCCTCGGTGTCGGCGGTCATATACTCAACCTGGTTGAGCACAACGCCTGTTTCCTTGTCTATCTTTCTGTAAGGCGCCTCGATGAAGCCGTATTTGTTGATTCTCGCGAAAGAAGCGAGATAGGAGATAAGACCGATGTTGGGACCTTCAGGGGTCTCAATGGGGCACATTCTGCCGTAGTGGGTGTAGTGAACGTCACGCACCTCGAATCCGGCTCTGTCTCTTGAAAGACCGCCGGGGCCGAGAGCGGAGATACGGCGCTTATGAGTAAGCTCGGCAAGGGGGTTCGCCTGGTCCATGAACTGTGACAGCGGCGAAGAACCGAAGAACTCTCTGATTGCCGTGGTGACGGGGCGGATGTTGATGAGACTCTGGGGAGTGATTTTCTCATCCTCTTCCTGAGCCTGGATATTCATCCTCTCTTTTACCACTCTCTCCATTCTGGAAAGACCGATTTTGAACTGATTCTGGAGCAGCTCGCCGACGGAACGGATGCGTCTGTTGCCCAGATGGTCTATATCGTCTATGTTGCCTATATGCTTTGTAAGGCAGTTCACATAGTTTACGCTGGCGTAAATATCATCTCTGATGATGTGCTTGGGAATAAGGTCGTCCGCGTGCTCTTTGAGAGCGCTGAGCACTGCTTCCCTGTCGTTGCCTGTCTCCTCAAGGATTTCGGCAATCACGCTGTATCTGACCTTTTCGCCTACGGCGATTTCTTCAAGGTCCTCTTTTGTGATACCGTCGGGAACAAGAGCGAGAGGGTCAACCATACGGTTTGAAATGACGCTTATGACGGAGCCGTCTTCGCACTGTACGTTTACCTTCCACACGCCGTGGTTTTCAAAATTATCAGCCATCTCTCTGTCGGCGGTTTCGCCCGCCTCGGCAAGCAGCTCGCCCGTTGCCTCGCTGATTACGGGCTCGGCAAGGACGCAGCCGGGAAGACGGTTTCTGAGAGCGAGTTTTTTGTTGTATTTATAGCGGCCGACTCTGGATATGTCGTACCTGTGTTCGTCAAAGAAGAGATTATCAAGATTCTGCTTTGCAACATCAAGAGTAACGGGCTCACCGGGGCGCATCTTCTTGAAGACTTCCATAAGGGCTTCCTCGGTGTTTCTGGTTTCGTCCTTCTCAAGCGTTGCCTCGATTTTTTCATCGGCGCCGAAAAACTCTCTGATATCCGTGTTGGAGCTCAGACCCAGAGCGCGCACGAAAGTGGAAACAAGAATCTTCTTGTTTTTGTCAATCTTCACATAGAAAATGTCGTTTACATCTGTCTCATACTCAAGCCAGGCGCCTCTGTTGGGGTTAATGGTGCTCGTGTAGAGCTCCTTGCCTGTCTTGTCGTGAGTCATATCGTAATAAACGCCGGGGGAACGGACAAGCTGAGAGACTATGACTCTCTCCGCGCCGTTTATGACGAAAGTACCGCTTTCGGTCATAATCGGGAAATCGCCCATGTAGATTTCCGACTCCTTGATGGTGCCGGTGTTCTTGTTCTGAAGGCGGGCGGTAACGCGAAGGGGCGCGGCATAGGTGGTGTCTCTCTCTTTGCACTCCTTAACGTTGTATTTCGGCTTATCGTCAAAACGATAGTCGATGAATGTAAGCACAAGATTCTCGGAAAAGTCCTTGATCTCCGTCATATCGCGGAACGCTTCCCTGAGGCCTGTTTCGATAAACCACTGATAGGATGCCTTCTGGATTTCTATCAGGTTGGGCATATCCATAACCTCGTTGATCTTGCCGAAGCTCATACGCGTGCAGCTTCCCCTTGTAACGGGCTTCACATTGAGCATCTGATAATCCTCCGTTCAATAAATTCCGTTGCGAACCGGCCTTTTTGTTATCTTATATATAGCATAAAATAACAGGGCGACCGAATTCGCAGTAAGCAATGCAGAATTATAGTCGCCCTATATATAAAAGTCAAGAAAAACTTTTTCGGAAAATATGATAATTATTTTTTTGTGAAAAGCGCCTAAATTTCAAGCGATTTTCCGCCGAAGTTCGTTGAAAATAACGGTGATTTTTTACGGTTTTTTTATCGGAACAAACCTCTTTTCTTCCCCCGCAGGTAAGGGCCGGGAAAGCAGAAGCGAGTAAATATCCCCCGCCCTGCACTCAAGGTCAAACACTCTTTGAGCCGCCTCGGGAGCGTCTCTGAAATCCGCTGTTTTTGATATGAGAGGCAGTTTTGCGCTGCCCTTCATTGCCCTGATAATCTCAGCTCCCGCGCCTGTAAAGCCAAGCAGACGCAGATATGGCACAGGCAAATCAGCATCCTGTGCCGTTATTCCGAGAAGGGCGGACAGTGCCGCGCGCCTTATTCTCGCGTGAGTGTAGCGCTTTGTTTTTGCGAGAGAATAAAACTCATCGAGCGACGAGGCCTGCGCCGCGGCCGCGACAAGGCGGTTTTCCATGCCCTCGGATATATCCGGGCAACGGGCAAGCTCTCCGGCACTGATGCCTCTCAGGGTATGAAGCATAAGGGTTTCAAACTTTTCCCGCTCAACCGGATTGAGAGGAGTTTCACCGCAGCCGTGAGGCACAAAGCATTCCCACTCCCCGCCGGAGTTCATTCTTCTGCGGATTTCGGATGAGGAAGCTATACAGCCGCTCACTTGCGCGCTGCCGTGCGCGCTTCCCTCCCTTTTCACGGGCCGCGGCACAATGCCGCTGCCGAGCGAATGAAGGGCGTTTATATACTCAAGCGCAAGAATATCATTGGGGTTTTTAAGTATTTCCGCGCAGACCGGATCCTTTGCTCTCACGGCGTTTTCCCTCGCCGCGGCATAGGTTACCCCGGTTTCGAGCAGGGCGGGAACCAGGGCGTCGGTTTCCGGGGAGCGGAGCAAAGCGGCGGTTTTATCAAGCAGAGCGGCATCGCCGCACTCGCTTCCGAACACAAGCCAATCAACGCAGCCGCAAGCGTCGGCAATCTTCGCCCCCGCGCCCGCAAAATGCGCCGCGCCTGAAGCCGCGTAAGGCACCGGCAGCTCAAGCACAAGATCAAAGCCGTTATCCAGGGCCGCGCTCACCCTCTGCGCCTTGCAGACGCAGGCAGGCTCGCCTCTCTGTACAAAATTTCCGCTCATTATGCCGATTATATGAGTCGCCCCGCCCTCGCGCGCCTTGCGGGCGAGCAGAGCGTGACCGTTGTGAAAAGGATTGAATTCACATATCACCGCAGCAATTTTCATTATGGCGCTCCTTAACTCAGCTTTAGTCTTGAAAAATCTGTTTCATAGGTATATAATAAGTCAGTCAGTGACTTACTGCAAGTAAATTTTTAATCGGAGTGTATTTTTATGAAAATTCTCGTTATCAACTGCGGTTCCTCATCGCTCAAGTATCAGCTCATCGATATGCAGGGCGAAAAGCTCCTTGCAAAGGGTATCTGCGAGCAGATAGGCGACTCCAACGCCGCTTTCACCCACAAGGTGCCTGCCGATGAAAGCAAGAATATCAAAGACAGACCCCACGAAATGGCTGACCACGGCGCAGCAATACAGCTTGTGCTTGACACACTCGTGAGCCCCGAAAACGGCGTTATTTCATCCATGGATGAAATCGGAGCCGTCGGCCACAGAGTGCTCCACGGCGCAGAGGAATTCTCTGATTCCGTGCTCGTGACTCCCGAAGTGAAGGCCGCCATCAAAAAATGCTTCAAGTTCGGCCCTCTCCACAACCCCGCAAACCTCAAAGGTATAGAGGCGTGTGAAAAGATTATGAGCGTGCCTCAGGTTGCCGTGTTTGATACGGGATTCCACCAGACCATGCCCGACTATGCTTATATGTATGCCCTCCCCTATGAGTTTTATGAGAAGGACGGCGTACGCAGGTACGGCTTCCACGGCACAAGCCACAGATTTGTTTCCGGCAGATGCATAGAGCTGCTCGGCGGAAAAGCCGAAGGCACAAAAATAGTTACCTGCCACCTCGGAAACGGCTCTTCAATCTCCGCCGTAAAAGACGGCAAATGCCTTGATACCTCAATGGGTCTCACTCCGCTTGAGGGCATCATTATGGGCACAAGATGCGGCACCGTTGACCCCGCTATTGTCACCACGATTATGAAAGACCGCAATCTTTCACCCGAAGAAATGGATTCCCTTATGAATAAAAAGAGCGGTATGCTCGGCCTTGCCGGCACATCCGACAACAGAACAATCGAAAACAGAGCCAAAGAGGGCGACGAGAGAGCAATGCTCGTTGAAAGCATGCTCTGCCATCAGCTTGTCAAATACATCGGCGGCTACGCCGCTGCCATGGGCGGCATTGACGCTGTGGTATTCACCGGCGGCATCGGCGAAAACAACCCGCAGTACAGAACGAGAGTTGCCGATAAGATTGCTTTCCTCGGCACGGCTATAGATGAAGAAAAGAATCACGTAAGAGGCGAGGAAATAGAGATTTCCGTGCCCGGTTCAAAGGTCAGAATGTTTGTTATACCCACAAACGAAGAGCTTGTAATCGCAAGAGATACGCTCGCAATTGTTTGCGGCTGATTGATTATTCCATAAAAAACGCGCTCATCCGGATTTACGGATGAGCGTTTGCTTTTTAATTTGATGACGGGTTAAGATACCCTTTAAGAAGCCTCGGCAGAGTTTCTCCGCTCCTTCGCACAAGCGAATACTCGCCGTTTGAAAGGCACCAGTCGCTGATAAGGGCGCGCTCAATCATGGCATAAGCCATAACAATGTCGTTCACGGTAAGCGCGGGGTCAAATTCGCCGTTTGCCGCGCCTTCGGTGACAATCTCCCTGAGAAGCTTGTAATATATGCGGTTGCGGTCAAGCAGATTCCTTGCGGAGCCCGACACAAGCTGAGAGGAATACATTCTTGCCAGCAGATCCATTGAAACGGAATCCTCAACCATAAGGAAAAGCTCTCTGTTCAGATAAATCAGCTTTTCGTATGCCGTCTTTTTGCCCGCAAGGGTCGGGCGAAGCTCGGAATACTTGTTGTCAAAGAGCTCGGCGAGAGTGTTGAGAAGCTCGTCCTTGCCCTTGAAATAATGGTAAAAAGAGCCTCTTGACGTGCCCGATTCATCCACTATTTCTTCAACCGTGGTATTCTCGTAGCCCTGCGAATAAAACAGGTTCCACGCGGCTTTCACGATTTTTGCCTGAGTATTTGAGTCTTTTTTAGGCATAAAAATATCCTCAGTTCTTGAGCGACTGCATCGGGGCAGGTATCCTGCCGCCTCTGTTTATGAATTTTGATGGTGAATATGTTGAAACGGGCATAACCGGTCCGCCCCCGAGAAGGCCGCCGAAATCGAGCTCCTCGCCCACTTTTTTGCCTATGGCGGGTATAACTCTGACGGCAGTCGTCTTTGAGTTAACCATACCGATTGCCGCTTCGTCGGCTATTATCGCGGAAATCACATCGGCGGGAGTGTCGCCCGGAATATTTATCATATCAAGACCCACAGAGCAGACAGCGGTCATCGCCTCAAGCTTGGTGATTGAGAGAGCCCCGCACTTTGCCGCGTCTATCATGCCCGCATCCTCTGTCACGGGGATAAACGCGCCGGAGAGACCGCCGACATGGGATGAGGCCATCACGCCGCCCTTCTTGACCGCGTCATTGAGCAGGGCAAGAGCGGCAGTGGTGCCGTGGCAGCCGCAGATTTCAAGGCCCATCTCCTCAAGAATATGAGCCACGGAGTCGCCTACGGCCGGAGTGGGGGCAAGCGACAAATCAACTATGCCGAAGGGTACGCCCAGGCGCTCGGAAGCCTGTGTGGCAACGAGCTGACCCATACGCGTAATCTTGAACGCTGTTTTCTTGATTAAATCCGCTACCGCGGTAAGGTCTATATCGTCCCCCGCTTTTGCCAGAGCGGCTCTCACAACACCGGGGCCCGAAACGCCTACGTTTATCACGCAGTCCGGCTCGCCCGCGCCGTGAAAAGCACCCGCCATAAAGGGATTATCCTCCGGAGCGTTGCAGAATACGACCAGCTTTGCAGGGCCTATGCAGCCCTTGTCCGACGTAAACTCGGCGGATTTTTTTATTGCCTTGCCCATAAGGGCTACGGCATCCATATTGATACCGGTCTTTGTTGAGCCGATATTCACGCTTGAGCAAAGGCGCTCCGTTTCGGCAAGCGCCTGCGGAATCGCCTCAATTATCTCCCTGTCGCCCGGGCCGAAGCCTTTCTGCACAAGGGCGGAAAAACCGCCCAGGAAGTTCACTCCGCATTCCTTTGCGGCAATGTCAAGCGTTTTTGCGAGCTTTACGGCGTCTCTGTCATCGCAGGAAGCGAGTATCATAGCCGCGGGAGTAACGGAGATTCTTTTGTTGATAATGGGTATGCCGAATTCCTTCTCTATCTGTTCGCCGGTCTTTACGAGGTCTCTGGCATATCTGTGAATTTTATCGTAAACCTTGCTGCACATAATATTGAGGTTGCTGTGGCAGCAGTCAAGCAGTGAGATACCCATTGTGATTGTACGCACATCAAGGTTCTCATCCTGAATCATGGTTATAGTTTCGAGAATGTCTCTTTCGTTAAGCATAAAAGACCCTTTCCGGTTTTCAGATTGTATGCATGGCGTTGAATATATCCTCGTGCATGGCGTGGATTGAAAGCCCCATTTCATCGCCGATTTTGCCTATTTTGTCGGCAAACTCAGTGAAAGGAATGTCGCACTTTGAAATATCAACCATCATTATCATTGCAAACATATCCTGAAGTATGCTCTGTGTAACCTCAAGCACATTTATGTTGTGCTCGGCGCACTCGTTGGAAACCTTTGCAAGTATGCCTACCATATCCTTGCCTATTACGGTGATAACTGCTCTCATTGTATTTTCCTCCGGTTTATCAATATCCATCGGGGTTTTTGCTCTGCCAGCGCCAGCTGTCCTCGCACATGTCGTCGAGAGTTTTTTCGGCGGACCAGCCGAGCTCCGCCTTTGCCTTGGACGGGTCGGAATAGCACACGGCAATGTCGCCCGCGCGGCGGGGAGCTATTTCATATTTAATCGGCTTCCCGCACGCTTTCTCAAAGGAATGAAGCACATCAAGCACACTGTAGCCTATACCTGTGCCGAGGTTGTAGGTGAAGCAGCCTTTTTCGCCCAGCACCTTTTTTACAGCGCACACGTGACCCTTCGCGAGGTCAACCACGTGGATATAATCCCTCACGCCCGTGCCGTCGGGTGTGTCGTAATCGTCGCCGAAAACGGAGAGGTGGTCTCTTTTGCCTATCGCAACCTGGAGAATGTAAGGAGCAAGATTGTTGGGTATGCCTTTGGGGTCCTCCCCTATGTCTCCGCTCTTGTGAGCGCCGATGGGGTTGAAATATCTGAGCAGGCATACGCTCCAGTCGCCGTCAGCCGCGAACGTGTCTCTGAGAATTCTCTCAATGTAAAGCTTTGTGGTGCCGTAGGGGTTGGTTGTCTTACCCTCGGGCATATCCTCTCTGAGAGGCGAAACATTCTGCTCGCCGTAAACCGTGGCGGACGAGCTGAAAACTATCTTTTTAACCCCCGCGTCTCTCATCGCTTCGCAGAGCGTGACGGTGCCGCCGATATTGTTGTCATAGTATTCAAGGGGCTTTTCGCAGCTTTCGCCCACAGCCTTGAGCCCGGCAAAATGAATAACCGCGTCAATGCTGTTCTGAGCGAATATCTTATCGAGACCCGCCTTGTCACGGATATCGCACTCATAAAACTTAACGGATTTGCCCGTGATTTTTTCGACCCTCTTCAGGCTCTCGACCTTGCTGTTGCAGAGATTGTCAAGCACGATTGTATCATAGCCCGCGTTAAGGAGCTCAACGCAGGTGTGTGAGCCGATGAAGCCGGCGCCGCCTGTGACAAGAATAGACATAATTATCCCCCTTGATTTTTTTATTGAATTACATTATATTATACCCGTGATAAAAAATCAACGAATAGTTCCACAATATTTGCCCTGCGCTTCAATCTTTTTTTGACAGACGGTGAAAACAGTATGCAGTATGACCTTACCGACAGAGCCACAATAGAATACCTGCTCGGCGAGCACGGCTTCTCTTTCTCAAAAAGTCTGGGTCAGAATTTCATAATCGACCCGGATGTATGCCCGCGCATAGTTGAGGAGAGCGGAATTGACTCCGGATGGGGAGTGATTGAAATAGGCCCCGGCATCGGCGTGCTCACGGCGGAGCTGTGCGCAGCAGCGCGCAAGGTGGTGAGCATTGAGATAGACCGCAAGCTTGAGCCCATTCTCAAAAAAACGCTGGCTGATTTCGACAATTCCGAAATTATTTACGGCGACGTGCTTAAGACGGATATACCCGCGCTGATAGAAGAAAAATTCCGGGGTATGGATGTGTGCGTATGCGCAAACCTGCCATACTACATCACCTCACCCGTTATTATGTATCTGCTTGAAAAAGGCAAAGGACTCAGGTCTCTCACCGTTATGGTGCAGAAGGAGGCGGCGCAGCGCCTTTGCGCCCCGGTGGGCAGCAGGGACTCCGGAGCAATAACCGCGGCCGTAAACTACCGTAGCGTAGCCGAAAAACTTTTTGATGTGGGCAAAAACTCATTTATGCCTTCGCCCAAGGTGGACAGCAGCGTAATCAAGCTGACAATCAGGGAAAAACCTCCCGTGGATGTTGAGGATGAAAAGCTGTTTTTCTCCGTTATAAAGGCCGCATTCGGGCAGAGGAGAAAAACCGCGCTCAACTCTCTGAGCTCCGGGCTTTCGCTGCCGAAAAGCGTTATTTCCCAAGCTCTTGAAAGCTGCGGATTCACCGCAAATATGAGAGCTGAAACAATGACCATGCAGGACTTCGCCGCTCTCACAAAAGCCCTCGGAACAGTTGACAATTAACTTTGATTGTGATAATTATTATAATGTAAATAAAAATCCAGATGGAGGGGATATTTATGTCCAAAAGAAACCGACTGCTCGCATTGATGCTCGCGCTTATGCTTGCCGTCTCGCTGCTCAGTATTTCGGCGTTTGCCGACCTGATTATTCCGCCGGATGCTCCCGTTGATGCCACGAGCGAAGCGGAGCCGGAAGATATTCCCGGCGAAGAGCTCGATATTGCCGCTCCTCCCATAGCTCCCGCCCCCGATGTTTCAGAAGAAGCGGAAGAAGCAGAGCTTCTCATTGCAGAAGAAACGGCGGCTCCCGACGCTTCGGAAAAATCGGAAGATGCAGAGCTTCTCATCGCAGAAGAAACCGCCGCCCCGGGCGTTTTCTCGGTAGGCGAGGGCGAAGATGCCGTTGAATACGACCTCACAGACAGTGATTCCGCGGCCGAATATGTTGACGGCTATGCCGACAACATATCAGCAGACCCCGATTTTGAGAGCCATATCGAAACGGCTATAGCAAAAATCAGAGAAACAACCCGCAGCTACGCAACCTTCCTTTCGCTGCTGCCTCCCCTCATTGCAATTATCCTTGCCCTTATCACCAAGGAGGTTTACTCCTCACTGATTATCGGTATTATAGCGGGCGGCGTCATCTATGCCGGCCTCAACTTTGAAACCTGCATAAACCACATCGTGCAGGACGGCTTCATCGCATCCGTTGCGGACAGCTGGAATGTGGGCATACTGATTTTCCTCGTTATTCTCGGCACGATTGTTGCCCTTATGAATAAAGCGGGCGGCTCCGCGGCGTTTGGCCGCTGGGCAGTGAAGCACATCAAATCCAGAGTGGGCGCGCAGCTTGCGACCGTCTGCCTCGGTGTGCTGATTTTCATTGATGACTATTTCAACTGCCTCACAGTCGGCTCGGTTATGAGACCCGTTACCGACAGCCACAAGGTTTCAAGGGCAAAGCTTGCCTATCTCATTGACGCCACCGCGGCCCCCGTATGTATCATAGCCCCCATTTCATCCTGGGCGGCTGCTGTCGCGGGCTTCGCAAACAGCGCAGGCGAAGCGAGCGGCATAGCTCTTTTTGTGCGCGCTATTCCCTACAATTTCTACGCTTTATTCACCATCGTTATGATGCTTGTGCTTTCAATCGGCAAGTTTGATTACGGCCCGATGAAGCTCCACGAAAGAAACGCTGTCGAAAACGATGACATATTCACCACAGGCACAAAACAGGCGATTGAAGAGATGGAAGTAAACGAAAAAGGCAAGGTAATTGACCTTGTGATTCCCGTTGTTTTCCTCATCATCTCCTGCGTAATAGGCATGGTTTACACCGGCGGTTTCTTCAGCGGCACAGGCTTCATCACCGCCTTCTCGGATTCAGACGCTTCTGTAGGTCTCGCCCTGGGCGGCGCGGTTACCCTCGTTTTCTCGGTAATCTATTTCGTATGCAGAAGAGTGCTTAAGTTCAAGGACATTATGGAATCCCTTCCCGACGGTTTCAAGGCGATGGTTCCCGCAATTCTCATACTTGTATGCGCCTGGACCCTTAACGGTATGACCGGCTCACTCGGCGCAAAAATATTCATTTCACAGCTTGTTGAAGGCACTGCAGGCAGCTTCCAGATGTTCCTGCCCGCAATAATCTTCGCCATCGCGGTAGGTCTCTCATTCGCAACCGGCACCTCATGGGGTACCTTCGGTATTCTCATTCCCATCGTGCTCAGCGTATTTGACGCGACCAATCCTCTCGCCATCATCTCCATTTCGGCCTGTATGGCGGGCGCCGTGTGCGGCGACCACTGCTCACCCATCTCGGATACAACAATAATGTCATCCGCAGGCGCACAGTGCGACCACATCAATCACGTTTCAACCCAGCTTCCCTATGCGCTCACGGTTGCAGGCGTTTCGTTTGTGACTTATATCATTGCGGGCGTGCTTGCGCAGACCTCCGGTGCCGGCTGGATAGCCCTTCCCATAGGTCTCGTGCTTACAGTCGCCACTCTGCTCACTGTTAAATCCGTATCCAAAACAATGGCAAAACAGTAAAATATCATTGCAATTAAGGAAACACACCGTAACCCGGTGTGCTTCTTTTTGATTTGCGCAGCAAGGCGCGGATGATAATACGCAGACGAAGCCGGAAACGTCTGATTTTGCAAATAAAAACTGCGGGCTGTGAAAACCCGCAGTTTTGTTTTTATCCGGTTTTATCTTTTATGAGTTGTAACCTGTTTCGAGCGCTTTGAAGTTTATATCCTTGAGGTTGGCCTTTCTGGCGGAGATTATCTTCTCAAGGGTCTTCTCTATTTCGTCATAAGAAACAACGCCTGTTTCCTTTATGACCTTGCCGGTCATAATCATATTGGCGAGAGTGGGGGCGCCTATATCGATTGCGAGCTGAGTGGCGGGGATATAGTACACATCAACATCCGTTCTCTCAACCTTTCTTTCGATAAGGGTGGAGTCCACAAAAATCTTGCCTCCGGGCACAACATCCTTCTCGTATTTATCAAGCGAGGGGAGGTTCATAACGATAAGCACATCGGGCTTTGAAACGATGGGTGAGCCGACAGGCTCGTCGCTGATTATTACGCTGCAGTTTGCGGTGCCGCCTCTCATTTCGGGACCGTATGACGGGAGCCAGGAAAGCTGCTTGTTTTCCATAAGGCCCTTATACGCAAGGAATTTACCCGCAAAGAGGACTCCCTGACCGCCGAAACCCGCTATAAGAATCTGAGTGGTCATATTATTCGCCCTCCTTTTGCGCGCTTTTATCCTTGTAGATGCCGAGAGGATAATAAGGAATCATGTTTTCCTCAACCCATTTGAGAGCGTCGGACGGGGTCTTGCCCCAGTTGGTCGGGCAGGATGAAACCACCTCAACGAGGGAGAAGCCCTTGTTGTTGACCTGGTTTTCAAACGCCTTCTTTATAATCTTCTGCGCGTTCTTGACATTCTTGACATTGTTCACGGCAACCCTTGCTATGAATTCGGGGCCGTCAAGAGCGGAAAGCATCTCGCTGACCTTGATGGGGTAACCGGCTGTGGAAACATCCCTGCCATAAGGAGAGGTCTGGGTAACCTGACCGGGCAGCGAGGTGGGCGCCATCTGACCGCCTGTCATACCGTAGATGGCGTTGTTGACAAAAATGACGGTTATATTCTCGTTTCTTGTGGCGGCGTGTACCGTCTCAGCCATACCGATGGATGCAAGGTCACCGTCGCCCTGATAGGTGAAAACAATCTTGCTCGGGTCTGACCTCTTGAGGCCTGTAGCAACAGCGGGGGCTCTGCCGTGGGCAGCCTCAATCATATCGCAGGTGAAATAGTTATATGCCATAACGGCGCAGCCTACGGGGGCAACTCCTATTGCGCTGCCCTCTATGCCGAGCTCGTCTATTGCCTGAGCGACAAGGCGGTGAATAATGCCGTGAGTGCAGCCGGGGCAATAGTGCATAGGCACTTTCGCAAGGCTTTTGGGTCTTTCAAATACTACCATTATTCATTACCTCCTGCAGCTTTTTTTATGCTCTCAAGCACTTCCTCGGGTGAGGGAATCATGCCGCCTACTCTGCTGCACAGAGAAACGGGCCTGGAGCAGCCGATAGCCAGATTGATATCGTCTATCATCTGACCCATTGAGAGCTCAACGCTCACAAAGGCCTTGCAGGTCTTTGCAGCTTCGGCGATGGGCTTCTTCGGGAAGGGCCATACGGTGATGGGTCTTATGAGACCTGCCTTTATGCCGAGCTTTCTTGCCTCAACAACCGCGTTCTTTGACACACGCGCGGCAATGCCGAAAGCAACAACGCAGACATCTGCGTCCTCTGTCATAAAGGACTCCCAGCGGGCTTCCTTCTCTTCAATAAGCTTATATCTCTCAAATCTTTCAAGATTGGTTCTCTCAAGCTCTTCGGGAACAAGATAGAGGGAGTTGACAATGTTGTGCTCTCTCTTCATACCGGTGCCTGTAAGCGCCCAGGGCTTGTCAACAAACTCGGGCTCGGTTTCGGGAAGCTCAACGGGCTCCATCATCTGGCCCATTGTGCCGTCCGCAAGAAGCATGGCGGGCATGCGGTATTTGTCGGCAAGCTCAAAAGCGAGGCCTGTAAGGTCCGCCATTTCCTGCACGGAAGCGGGGGTAAGCACTATAAGATGATAGTCGCCGTGTCCGCCGCCCTTGGTGGCCTGGAAGTAATCGGACTGTGAAGGCTGAATTCCGCCAAGGCCGGGGCCGCCTCTCTGCACGTTTACTATAAGCGCGGGCAGGTCGGAGCCGGCTATGTAGGAAATACCCTCCTGCTTGAGCGAAACTCCGGGGCTGGATGAAGAGGTCATAACTCTCTTGCCGGTCGCGGCAACGCCGTAAACCATATTGATAGCGGCAATTTCGCTCTCTGCCTGCAGAAAGCATCCGCCTATTTTGGGCATTCTCTTTGCCATATAAGCGGCAAGCTCCGTCTGCGGAGTGATGGGGTAACCGAAATAATGACGGCAGCCCGCTCTTATAGCCGCTTCGGCTATGGCTTCATTGCCTTTCATAAGAACTTTTTCAGACATTTTACAGACACCTCACTTTTCTACGGTGATAACGCAGTCCGGGCACATGGTCGCGCAGAAAGCGCAGCCGATGCAGGCGGACTGATCCGTCATCTCTGCGGGAGAATGTCCCTTTTTGTTTATCTTGTCTTTGGCAATTATCAGTATATGCTTGGGGCAGGCCTCTACACAAAGCCCGCAGCCCTTGCAGCTGTCGGTATCAAATGTCACTTTAGGCATATTGATCCTCCTTATCGTCAGTAGTATTTTTTCTGAAGTGTCAGGGGCATAACATTGTCGCAATTTACCTGCGCAGCTATGCTGCCCTTCGCTGTGGTCATCACAAGCGGCAAAGCGGATAATTCCGCCAGGCGCAGCGCTTCGCCCTGCGTGCTTTCAACATTTTCGGGCAGAGTATCTTCGCCGAGGTTTGAGTTGTTGACAATGCTGGTAAACGGCACGCCCCCTGCCGCCTCGATTTCCTTCATAACCTCATAAGCTTCCTGCGCGGTGCGGGTAAGCGGTCTGAAGAAATTGGCGACAAAAAGGCAGTCAAAGTTATTCTCCTCAAGTATGAGCGGGGCAAATCTGCCCAGAGCGTACGCTCCCCTGTCATCTCCGCCGATGTCGAGCACCGCGTACTTATCCTTCTGCTGGAACAGCCCGTAAAGCTCCTGAGGCAGGGCGGGCAGGTCCACATTGGAATTGGCGTACTTCGGAGAGATAAGGTCAATGCCTTTTTCGCTCAGCTCTTTTTCGCTGTCCTTGGTGCGGAAATAGGGGTTTACTATATCCATATCCGCCACACGCACATCAAAGCCCGCTTCTTTTATCCAAAACGCGTAATTGACTGCGATATTTGTTTTGCCCGAACCGTAATGGCCGCAGAAAAGCGTTACACGCTTAAACTTCAGCATACCTTATGGCACCAGCCGTGGACATCTTCAATCTTGCCCCACTGAATGCCGGTGAGCTCGTCATAAAGCTTCTGGGTCACTTCGCCTATCTTGCCGCCGTTTACGGTGAACTCCTCACCCTTGTAGCTGAGCCAGCCGATGGGTGAAACGACAGCGGCGGTGCCTGTGCCCCACGCTTCTTCGAGGGTGCCGTTCTGAGCGGCCTCGTGAAGCTTATCTATGGAAATAAGTCTCTCACTTACCTTGTAGCCCTGAGCCTTGAGAAGCTCAACGCAGGACTTCCTGGTGATGCCGGGAAGCACGGAGCCTGTGAGCTCGGGAGTAACGATTTCGCCGTTAATCTTGAACATAACGTTCATTGAGCCGACCTCTTCGATATACTTTCTGTGAACACCGTCAAGCCAGAGAACCTGGGTGAAGCCCTTCTTCTCGGCCTTTTCGCCGGCTCTGAGGGAAGCAGCGTAGTTGCCGCCGCACTTTGCGTAGCCGGTGCCGCCCTTGACCGCTCTGACATCTTCGGACTCAATCGCTATTTTAACGGGGTTGATGCCCTCTGCGTAATAAGCGCCTACGGGGGAGCAGATTACAACATAGGTTGCGTTCTTGACGGCGTGAACGCCGAGGTGAGGATCATTGCCGTACATAAAGGGTCTGATATAGAGAGAGGTGCCC
>JAEELT010000114.1 GCA_016282855.1 Clostridiaceae bacterium
GAACAGGCCTCCCCGACTCCGCAGGCTCCCGCGCCGGAGCAGCCCGCCGCTGCCCCCGCCCGGCCCCCGGTACAGCCTCAGTACGCAAATCAGGCAGTGTACGCAGGCCCGGAGCAGATGCCCTATTACTCACAGACCCCGGCAAACGACGCCGATGCTTTTGACATTGCGTCCAATAAAGGCATGGCCGCGCTTTCGTATATCGGCGTTCTTGTGCTTATTCCCCTCTTCGCCCGCAGCGGTTCGCGTTTCGCGCGTTTCCACATAAACCAGGGCCTTGTTCTTATGTTCGCCGAGATGATTGTGAGCGTGGGCTACCGCGTTATTTCGGTGATGTTTCACCGCACCAACCTGAATGCGATTGCTCTTATACTTTACCTCATCCTCGGTTTTGTGTTCTTTATTCTTTCGATTATCGGCATCGTTCACGCCGTAAAAGGCAAGTATAAGAAATTACCCGTTCTCGGCGGAATAAATATTCTGAAATAACACTTATTTCGGAGGGAAAGATGAAAAAACTGACAGCAATTGTTTTTGCGGCCCTGCTGTGTATGAGCGTGTTGATATCGTTGCCGGTTTCGGCTGAAACACCGTACTTCACTCCGATAAAAGCCGTTGTTTCAAACAAAGACGGCGCGAGGATGTATGACTATATTGATATTGAGCAGGCGGACCCGGTTGCGGTGCCGCTCAACGGAAAGGTGCCGTACGGCAGGGAGTTCACCCTGAGAGCGGAGGATAAGGCAGGCGACAAAACCTATTATCTTGTTACCGAAGAGGACAAAAGCTTCCTGCTTGATTCGGACGACCTGTTCCTTAAACTCAAGCCCGTTAAGCCAAAGAAAAAGAACGCGTATGTTCCGGTGCAGCATTTTGCGGTGGTAAACAAAGACGGTCTCCCCCTGAGAGAAGGCCCGAATGACGCTTATAAAAAGCTTGCCGTTGTACCCGAAGGAGCTGTTGTTGAGGCAACTCACGCCGACGCGCTCGGCACAGCCCCGCCCGGAAAAGAAACCGATTTTACCTTCTCCGCCTGGTCCTATGTCACCTACGAGGGCGTAAGCGGCTGGATGTACACCTATGAATTCAGCGGCGACGCGGGCAGGTCCGTAAAATACCGTGACAATCCCGCCCCTCTGCTCGGAAAAGCCGAAACCACTCTGCCGCTGGCCCTGTATGACACCTATGACGGCGAATGGACTGACGGCGCGAAAATGCTTGCGGAAATACCCGCCGGCACAAAGCTCAGCTTTGACACATACTGCGGCAATCAGGCTCTCGTGACCTACGGCGGCAATACCGGCTGGGTCAGCTGCAGCCGCGGCAACTCGAAGCTTTACATTGACGGGGCTCTTATGCCCCTGACGGATCTCCCCCTTTACAGTAAGGATAATTCATCCAAAAAGAATCTTACCGGCAAAACCGCTCCCGGATTTGAGCATCTTACGTATGACCTGGTTTACGAAAAGAGAACCCGCGACCCGGGCGAGGACGAAAGCCCGCGGGATGTTCCGTATGAGGTATGGTTCCGCGTAAATGTAAACGGCGAAAAGCTCTGGGTCTGTGTGCCCGAGGGCAAAGCGGAATACCAGATTCTTGAAGTGTTCCGGTGCGGCTACGCCTACCGCCTCGCTCCCGGCACCA
The DNA here is from genome assembly GCA_016282855.1 of Clostridiaceae bacterium. Taxonomy (GTDB): domain Bacteria; phylum Bacillota; class Clostridia; order Oscillospirales; family Acutalibacteraceae; genus CAG-177. The sequence goes on from JAEELT010000114.1 coordinate 1,645, forward strand.
ATCTTAAGCTCTGCGCGGTGCCCGCATACAGAGATTTTCTGTGGACCCTTGAGGGCGGCACCTGCTACTACACACTGTTTAGCTACAAGGACTGGGTTTATGTAAAGAGCGGCGATTGCTACGGCTGGACACAGACGGACCCTGATGAAGAGTTCCTGCCCGGAAACACAATTTATTCCACGGGGTTTGATTACGCCGTGAAAGAGCTCGCCGATGAAGAAGATGACGGATTCACGGATGATAACCCGGACCTTGACCTTCCCGATACCGACGGAATAATCGAAGACCTCGAAAACATACTCGACGATCTTGATATTGACATTGATTCTCCGGACTCTTCGGCAAAGAATAATCCGACCCCCGCTCAGGCGTTGCGCCGGCCCGGAAATATCGGAGGCTTCATCTTTTACGCGGCGGTGACCGCCCTCGCGGTTACCGGCATTATCCGCGCGAAGAAAAAAGAAGAGCAGCAATAAAACTTTATATATAAGGCAAGCGGCCCGCGGATAACTCCGCGGGCCGCTGAATTATAATAATATTATTATTTTGCGTAATCGCCCACTACAAGCAGGAATCCGCCGAACTGCGCTCCGAATTCGGGACCGCCGTCCATTATGATTCTGCCGTTCTTTGTGGCGTCAAGCATATCGTCCGTGCCGAGAAGGGTACCCAGCGCGCTCTTGAATGAATCAAAGCGCAGAGTGAAGAAAGGCATCGCTCTCTTGTATTCGCCTCTGCCGGCTCTGGACTTGCCTGCTTTGATTCTGAGGAAGGCGGAAACCTCGGGATGGTCGTTGACAGCAAGAGCATAGACTCTGTCGGGGCTCTTGGTGGTCCATTCCTTGATTTCGGGGTGACCCTGCTTATTGAGTGTGCTGATACCGCTCGTGAGCAGGTAGAAGAAGCACTTGACCATAAGCTTCTGTGTGTCCTCATCCTCGGGAGCTTCCGTGGCTGTAAGCAGCGAGCTCATCTTGAGCAGGACCATCATAAAGGAAAGAAATGTGCCGAAGTTTTTGGCTATTCCCTTCATCTTGGGCAGGGTGGCGGGGCCGATTTTGCCCTTGAAAAACGCGTTCATCTGCTCAACGCTCTTGAAGGCGAGCTCCACATCGGTGTGCTCGTCATCGCTCACCTTGTCGGCGTGCACTTCCCAGACGCCGGAGTTGATTACGAAATGGGTGGCATATTTGCCGGCGGGTGCCTCAGGGTCCTTTGCGCTTATCTGCACCACGGCGTGTGTGTGCTCAAACTTTTTGGCAAGGTCGGGCACATCTGTTGCGATGGTCTTCATCAGAGGAAGAGCACCGCAAAGGAAAATTTTATTTGTAAAGATATCTTCTCTTGAAGCCATATCATCAATCCTTTCCGTAATTTTTGGGGATATCCGGATTAATATTCGTCATCCCAGTTGTCGTCCTCTTCGAAGTCCTTATTCATAACTTCACGGACTGCGGAAATGATTCCGTTGGCGTCTATGCCCACATCGGACATAATATCTTCCTGAAGACCTATCATTGCGAAGCCGGGATGGCCGAGCATCTTGAACGCGCAGGCCTTGCCGCCGTCAACAACAACCTCGGAAACAGCTGAGCCGAGACCGCCGGTGATGAAGTGATCCTCAACGGTGATGATTCTTCTGGTTTCGGTAACCGCCTTCATTATGGCTTCTTTATCTATGGGACTGATGGTGTGCATATCAAGCACTCTTACGCTCAGTCCGTCGGAGTTCGCAAGGAAATCCGCCGCCTGCTTTGCCTGGAACACACAGGAGCCGCAGGCAATAACGGTGATGTCTGTGCCTTCGTTTACGGTAACGGCCTTGCCTACCTCGAAGCCGTAGTCCATATTCTGATAAAGCACACGGTCAAAACCGCGGTTGATTCTGATATAGAACGGGCCCTCTGTTGCGTAAGCGGCGTTTACGGCGTTTGCCGTTTCAATGCCGTCGGCGGGGCAGATAACGGTGAGGTTGGGCATTGCTCTTGCTATAGCGAGGTCGGCAAGCGCATGGTGAGTGGAGCCGGCCTGGCCGAAGGATGTGCCGGAGTGAGTCGCAACGATTTTAACATTTGCTTTCTGATAGCAGATGTCGGTGTGAAGCTGGTCGCAAGCTCTCATTGAGCAGAATGCGGAGAAGCCCGATACGAAGGGGATGCAGCCGGCCTTAGCCATACCTGCGGCAACGCCCATCATATCCTGCTCGGCAATACCTACATTGATAACTCTCTCGGGGCAAACCTTGAGAACGTCGCCGAGTTTGGTGGATTTTGCAAGGTCGGCGGTGATAGCTACAACCTTGGGGTCGTTGATCATAATATCTGCTATTGCTTTGCCGTAAATTTCAGCGGTAGCAACTTCAGTCTGGTCTATTGCGTTATAAACAAATCCGCCTGCCATTATTATTCACCCTCCTTTTCCGCTCTTTCAACGCGCTTTGCATAGTAAGCGTCAAGATCTTTCTTATACTGTTCAAATGTGGGGTCGTCTATAGCCATATAGTGGCAGTGATAGTCGCCTGCAACGGATGTGATGCCGGCGCCCTTCTCTGTATCCATAAGGATGCAGGTGGGCTTGCACTTCTCTTTGGATCTTTCGATTGCAACGTCTATTGCATCGCAGAGCTCCTTGATGTTTCCGCCGTCAACACAGATTGTGTTGAAGCCGAAAGCGACGAGCTTGTCCGCGAGGGGCTCAAGCTTCATAACATCCTCGGTGTTGCCATCTATCATACAGTGGTTTCTGTCAATAAATACTATGCAGTTTGAAAGCTCATACTGGTTCATTGTCATAAACGCTTCCCAGTTGGAGCCCTCGTCAAGCTCGCCGTCACCGGTAACAACATAGGTGAGGTAATCCTTGCCGAGAATTCTTGCAGCGAGAGCGGTGCCTGCCGCTATGGAGCAGCCGTGGCCGAGTGAACCTGTGGAGGCATCAACGCCTACAACCTTGTTGGAGTCAAGGTGCATACCCATCTTTGAGCCGGAGAGGTTAAATGTCTTGAGCATTTCGGGGTCATTGAAACCCTTGTCGCAGAGAACCGGAGCATAGGAGATGGCTGCGTGACCTTTTGAGAGAATGAATCTGTCTCTGTCTTCCCACTTGGGATCTTCAACCTTGATATTGAGGTACTTATAGTAGAGAACTGTCAGAAGGTCAAGCACGGAAAGACCGCCGCCGAGATGGCCGCTGCCCGCCCAGACTGTGGTCTGAAGAGCAAGATGGCGCAGCTCGTGAGCTTTCTTTTCGAGGTCGAGCCATTCCTGTTTTGTTAATGCCATAGAATATTCCTCCTTATTTTTTCAGGGAGACGCTCTCTCGCATTTCCCTTTACATTTTGTTTGTCAGCCGATTTCGGGGTGAAGCTTCTTTGTGGCCTTGAAAGCTTCCTCGGCAATCGCGATGGACTCCTGTATATCCTCGTGAGTGAGGGACGCGTTGATGAAGTGGTTGTGGTGCGAAGCGAGGAAAAGACCTCTGTTTACGCATTCGGCAATCCAGTCCTGATGAATCATAAGTGAATCATCGTTGGCAATCCTCAGATAGAACAGGGCGGGAGCGCCGGAAACAACGAGATCGAAGCCGTACTCAGCGCCGACCTTCTTGAGGCCGTCGGTGAACTCGGTGCCGAGCTCTTTGAAGAGCTTGGGTGTGTCGAGCTTCTTCATCTTGTTTATGCAGGCGATGCACGCAGCGAAAGGAACAGCGCTCATCCAGTATGAGCCTGTGTAGGAGAGGCCGGACGCCGCTCCCTTGAGGAACTTCTTGCCGCAGAACGCGGACATATTGTAGCCGTTTGCCAGGGCCTTGCAGAAGCAGATGAGGTCCGCCTCAAAGCCGAAGTAATGGTCTGAGCCCGCGAGATCAAGGCGGAAGCCCGCGCGCACATCGTCTATGATAATCAGAATTTCATTGTCGGTGCAGATTTTTCTGATTTCCTGCCAGAAACCTTCTTTGGGGAACTTGTTGTCGTAGAAATTGCCGTGGTCATAGGGCTGAGCGATAAGAGCTGCTATTTCGCCCTTGTTCTCTTCAACGAGCTGCTTGAAGCCCTCGATATCGTCCCAGTCAACATAAAGGTTGTTGGCAACATCCTCGGGCAGAATGCCGGGATAGTCAACCTTCATAACCACGGGAGATACGCCGTGATAGAAGCCGTTGAAGAAGATGAGCTTCTTTCTGTGGGTGTATGCTCTCGCGGTGAGAATCGCGCCCTGGGTGGCATCGTTGCCGTTCTTTGCAAAGAACGCCCAGTCCGCGCTCTTTACGGTATCCACGAGAAGCTCGGCGCACTCAACCATAACCTTGTTGGGCGATGTGGTGCAGTTGCCCAGCTCCATCTGCTTGCGCGCGGCTTCGTCAACATCGGGGTCACAGTAGCCCAGCACATTGGGGCCGTAGGCGCACATATAGTCAATATATCTGTTGCCGTCAACATCCCAGAAGTATGAGCCCTGTGCCTTATCTGAGAAACGGGGCCAGCGGTTTACGGGGATGAACTGACCTTCGCCGGGGCCGAGATGGCCGTAAACACCGGAGGGAATGACGCTTGCGGCTCTTGCGTACCACTCGTCCGATTTGGCGGTGGAGTAGCAGGGATATTTTACAGTTTCATTTGCTTTGCTCATTTTTATTTCCTCCCTTATGCAAGATAAAGCCCGACTCTGTCGAGTATGCGGTTGATATTATCGAGCATACTGTTGAGACCGTGCATTTCGATTTTTCCGGTGCCCAGAGCTGTGAGAGCGTTCACGGTGCCGTTGAACAGCGCGTTTGCTGTGTCAAGGTCAACAAAAATCATCGAAGCCCTGTACTTTTCGGGGGTCTTCTTGAGGCAGACAAAGTGGTGATCCTTAACGCGGATTTCAACAGCCGCCTCGTCTTTAATAGCTATCATAACGCTGCCGTCGGCAGTGTGGGCGGCGCTGAATCTGCCTATTTCGTCCTGATTCGCGACCTGGGCAACGGCAACGCCGACAACGCCGAGGGTGAGTATGGTGTTTACTCTGAAGAAGTCGGGATCCTTGAGGTCTTCTTCACTCGGTCTCATATATTTGTTGAGAAGGTCTGTGAGCGCTGTGAAATCTTTAAGAAGAAAACCTATGTGGAGATAACCCTTTGAAGGAATGGGGGTAACTGTTCCGTCAATAAGACCGTTGAATTTTTCGGGGGAGCTGAACGGGAGTTTAACATCACACTTGCTGCATCCGTCTGTCATTCTGCACAGACCCTTGTAGAAGGTGATGGTTGCCGAGGGACCGCCTTTGACATCGAAACCGATGGAGAGCGGCTTTTTGTTTGTGAGAATCGCGCCTGCCTCGGGAACAAGCTCGCACAGATTCTCAAGAGCACCCAGCACTGCGTAAAGGTTGATATACGCAAGGGTTTTCTGGTCAATCATTTTGATTTCCTCCTTTGTTTTCATCGGAAAAGCTCACTTTGCCGAATAATATACTTTATTTTAACAAACTATATAAAATAAGTCAATGAGGGGTTTGTTTTTTGTGTAAAATACATATAAACCGCTTTTCTTTTTTATCATTTAGACAACTGTTTCGGGCATGTGCCGGGCACAGCTTATCCGGCGCCCGTTTTTAATGCACAAAAAAGGACTGCGGGATTCATTTCCCGCAGTCCGCATTGACTGCAATTATTCGCTTTGCGCCGCTCAGGTGGGGTTACATGCCCCGCACTGAACATAACCGAGCTCGAGAAGCTCGCCTATTGATTTATTGGTATATACAAGATGTGTCTTGGACATTGTCTGAATCAGCTGACAGTCACCCCTGTGAATCTTCTGGGTGTTTTTGTTAAGAACATACTTGTAGTTGCTCTCTGTTGCGCCGCCGGAAAGGTCGCTGTTCTGGGCGGGTGCGGGAGCCGAAGTCGCGGGCTGGGTGGTGCGCTCAGGTGTGGAAGGCCTTGTGGTGGTTGTGGGCTTTTCAACCCTTGAGCTGCCGGATGCCGTTGTGGTCTCCGTGCTTCTCTTTGTAGTGGTCTCGGCTTTCTTTGTTCTTGATTCAACAACTTCCTCGCCTGCCGCAACAGCGTCATAAGAGTCATCGGCCGTGTTATAATATGCTTTTATAAGAATTGTTGCGGGCACATCGCAGAACGCAAGGGGAACTCTTGTCTGAACATAGCCGCCGCTTGCAAGGCTGACTCTTCTGAACAGCTTGGTATCCAGAAGTCTGTGCTGTTTAGCCATAAGAATGCTTGTGGACTCGGGAATCTTACGGAAGGAATACTGATAGCCGAGCAGTACACAGTAGGTGTACTTCATCATTCCGCCGGGCTTGAGGCAGGTGGTGATTGAATCCTTCTTCCTGAGCGGTGTCGCGCAGGGATTGGTGATGAGCACGTTCTTGAGAACGGGTCTGTAGGTAACAAGTCCTTCGGAATCCGAAGATGTTATGATAACATTCTTCAGGTCCTTGTCGGAAACGTTCTTGAGAGTGATCGTTACCGTAACCACTCCAAGGTAACCGCACTCGGTCCTGTCTGTCATAACGCAGAGCGAAATCGGAGCTTTCGCCTTCGCGGATGCGGGAATCACAAGAATCCCGAGCACTGTCACGACAGCCATTACCAGGCAAAGCAGTCTTTTTGCTTTAGACATAGCGCCATCCTCCTGATATCAGATTTTTATTCGTAACTCGGTTTACATTTATTATCAATCCGTCACGCGAGCGAGGCTTCGGCGTTGATTGCCGCTATTCTCGCCTGCGCTTCGGTCATATACTTCACTTCTTCATCGGTGAGAGTCCTGTCATTCTCGTAGGCATCCGCCTTGCGGGTGTATTTCCGGTACTCGTCTATAACCTCGTTATACTCCGGGTCGTCGGGGTTATAGATGACGGCCGCCTTCTCGGTCATGAACTTTTCGTAGCTTTCCCAGAATTCGGCAAACTCCCTGTCTTCTATGGGCTTTTCTCCGGCGCCGGATGAAATCTCACCCTCGCCCAGCCTTTCGGGCTCGCCCTCGGGCAAAACCTCTTCCGGCTCGGTGGTGGTAGTGGGTATGCTCTCCACAACGGGAAACTTCGTTCTCTCTGTTTCACCTCTTGTTGTTTCGCTTGTTTCGGAAACAGGCGGCTCCGTATGACGGTTTCTTTCTTCGGAGGTGAGATAAAGGCGCAGGAATATCACAGCCGCCGCAAGAAGCAGTATTTCCGCTGCGATAAATATGATTTTTGCGTTTTTCTTTCCGCTGTTTTCGCCCAAATTTTTCTCTCCCGCAGTTGTCCGATTTTAAGCCCAATTATAATATCATATTTTTTCAAATATGTAAAGAAATTTTTTCTTATATTCTTTTTATCAAAGCTTTTCCGGAGCTTCCGGTCGGAAAAAACTGGACCGCGGGTCGGAAACCCGCGGCCTTTTTCACGCTTTGTTTTTGTTTTCCCCGCCCTTTCGGCGGCAGGCTTTTAATACCCGTAGCCGAAGAAATAATCGAAGGGGTTATACTGGGTTGAGGGCTCCGTCTGATTCTCGTCGGACGAGCTCTGCGAGTTGCCCTTGTCCTCTACAAGAGTTACTTCCACATCAAACTTGTCAACGCTGTAGTTGCTGTTTACTCTTGCGAGCGTGAGCGTCATCTTGTCGCCCACCTTGCCGTCATCAACCTTCTCAAGCAGGGTGTCCGTTGTGTCGAGCGGCTCGCCGTTGACAGCGATAATCATATCGTATTTCTTGGCGTCCGTATTCAGAAGAGTTGAATCCGAATTTATAGCCGTAATAATCAGAGTGCCCTGAGGCAGATTGTTGACCTGAGCTATAAGATAATACTGGGTGCTGTTGTTTATGGATGTGTAGCTGATGCTTATCTTTGCCCTGTCCTTGACATAACCGTACTGAATGAGATCGTCAATAATTATCTTTGCCGAGGTAATGGGAATTGAGAAATTCATGCCCTCATAATTGGCCGATACTATTTTCTGCGAGTTTATGCCGACGACCTGACCGTACTGGTTGAGAAGCATTCCGCCCGAGTTGCCGGGGTTGATTGCCGCATCGTGCTGTATGCACTTCATTGTGTAGCCGATTTCACTGCTTATGGGTCTGTTAATGGCGGACACTCTGCCCGCAGTGAAGGAGCCGAAAAACTCTACTCCGCCGGGGTTGCCTACAGCGTAAACGGGGTCGCCCACGCTGAGTTCATCCGAGTCGCCGAATACCGCGGGGGTTAAATCGGTGCTCTTGACTTTGATAACACCGACATCGGTCTTTTCGTCATAGCCGACAAGCTCCGCGTCATAAGTTTTGCCCTCTTCGGTCTGCACTTTGATGGAAACGCCCTTGCTGCTTATAACATGAGCGCAGGTGATAATGTACATATAGTTGCCTGTGCTGTCCTTGCCCATCACTATGCCGCTGCCCTGACCGCTGGCCGAGGTCTGAATGCCCGAGGAATAAATCATTATTCCCACATTGCTCGCTCTGCCTTTTTCGGCAATGTCCGCGGGGTCAAGAACTTCGCCCGCTTTGGCACGTTCGCTCTTTGGCGCTTCTTCTATCTCAAGGGCCGTATCGTCGTTGGGAGCTTCCGTTTCCTGCTCGTATCCGTTTTCTGTTTTTCCGCCTCTTGCTTTGGCAAGCAGTCTGCCCGCTACCGCCACGGAGCCGGCAATCAGCGCAAACACAAGCACGAGCGCAATTGCGGCGATGAATATCTTTTTGCCGGTGCTCTTTTTGGGGGGCTGCACGGGAGGCTGAGGAACGCCGTTATAGTAACCCTCGTTATGATAGGGGCTTCTGCCGTAAGGAGCGCCGTAGGGATTGCCCTGATAAGGGGCGCCCTGGCGGTTCTGCCCGTTTGCTCCGGGAGCGCTGCCGTAAGAGGGGGCGCCGTAACCCGTGCGCGGGGGCTGCTGATATGTTCCGTAGCCGTAGTGTGGCTGTGAATTCGGAATTCTCTGCGCCTGAGCCTCGGGAATCTCCTGCGTGGGCTCAGCCGCGTCCGGCGTGCCGGAACTGATATCTTCATAAACGTTTTGGGCGGCCTCCGGTGCCTCGGGCTGAGCCTGTACTTCGGGCTGAGCCTGTACTTCGGGCTGTGCCGGTGCCTCGGGCTGAGCCTGCACTTCCTGCTCAGCCTGCTGCGCTGTGTCTTCCGCGGAGGAAAACGCCTGCTCGTATGCTTCGTCAAAGCTGCTCTTATCTTCCGGAATCACATCACCCTGAGGAGTTTCGTCCGGCTTTCTGTCATAATCATCATACATACATCGGTTCCTCTTTTCATTGTATCTTATGGACTAAAGTATATCGGTCAATTTTTAATTTATTTTTAACCCGAGTTTAATATTTGTTAAATTTGAAAAATGATTTCTTTTGCGCAATAATCAAGGGCCCGCAGCTGTCTTGACTCCGCGGACCCTGAATTTTTACATCTTGGGAAGTGAAAGAATAAACTCCGTGTATTCGCCCACTTTGCTGCGGCACATTATGCTGCCACCGTGGATTTCTGCTATGGTCTTCACCAGATAGAGCCCCACTCCGGCGCTCTTGGAGTCATAGCTCCTTGACTTGTCCGTTTTGTAAAAGCGCTCAAAAATGTTGTCTATTTCATCCTCGGGTACGCCCGCTCCGCTGTTGCGTATCTTGGTGATAACCTTCTCGCTGTCTTCTTTGATTTCAATGGAAATGTATCCCGAGTCGGGGGTGAATTTCACTGCGTTGTCAATAAGGTTGTAGAGCACCTGGTTTATAAGGTCCTTGTCGGCTACAATCTTTTTCTGGGTGAGATCCTCAAGCCCGAGCACCTCAATGTTTTTGGTCTCCGCTATCTGCTCAAATGAGAGCAGGGTTGTAAACAGCATTTCACTCAGGTCGAATTCGGCGGGTTTGAGCTCCATCTTGCCCGCCTCAAGCCGGCTCATATTGAGCATTGCCGTCACAAGGCGCGAGAGACGCCTGACCTCATCGCTGACTATGACAAGGTACTTCCTCTCGTTTTCCTTATCTATGGTGCCGTCAAGAATTCCGTCAATAAATCCGCCGATGCTTGTCATCGGGGTTTTAAGCTCGTGAGAAACATTTGATACAAAGCTGCGTCTGCTCATTTCAAGCGCCGAAAGGTCCTGCGCCATTGAGTTGAACGCCTCAGCGAGCTCCTCTATCTCGGTCGGGTACTTGCCCTTGCGCCTTTCCTTTATATATATGCGCTGTGAAAAGTCGCCGTTTGCGTATTGCTTCGCGGCTCTCGACATCTGGCGCAGCGGTCTCGTTGTTCTGTAAACATTGACATAAACAATGATAAGGTCAATGAAGAACGCGAAAATCGACGCAATGGCAAACATACGGATTATTACCGCCACATATTTAAGCAGGCCGCTCGTTGAAGGCATCGTGCCGAACACGGCTCCCCTGAACACGCCGTTGACTACCAAAGGGCAGCCCACAACGAAATTGTTGGCGGCAAACACGCCCTCAAGGTTGCCCGTGTCTCTGTAGTTCACTCCGCTTCTGAGCTGGTCCATTACATTGCCCGGTATAATGCAGTTGTCGTGCACCACGCAGTTGCCGTTGTATGACGCCACGTTCTGTATGATATGCTTGCAGTAAACCGGCTCGCCCTTTTCGTTTACCACAAAGAAGTCCGCGTCGAGCGTTTCAGAGGTCTGATACAGAGTGTTGCAGATTACCAGCACCGTGCCCCTGCCCGTGCCCATATATTCGGACTGCAGGATGAGTGAGGTGTTTTCGGTGATGCTTTTTGTGTTTTCCTCAAGAAGGTCAAGCTTTTCGTTCATCCACACGGCAGAAACCATTATCGTAAGCAGTATGCCGACAAAGGTAAAGCTCGTGAGAATAATGCTCATGGTGGAAAACAGGTACTTTCTGAAAAGACCCGATATTTTTCGTTCCTTCATAGTTTTTCCTTATATCTCAAAAACCGAGCCGCTTCGTGGAAGCGGCTCTGCGGTCGTTTTATCAGTCGTTGGTTGCGAATTTGTAGCCTACGGACCAGACGGTTTTAAGCTCCCATTTGTCCGAAACACCCTCAAGCTTTGCGCGCAGGCGCTTGACGTGAACATCAACTGTCCTGCTGTCGCCGTAGTAATCAAAGCCCCACACCTCGTCAAGCAGCTGGTCTCTGGTGTAAACCCTGTTGGGGTTGCTTGCAAGGTGATAAAGCAGCTCAAGCTCTTTGGGCGGAGTGTCAATCTTTTTGCCGTCCACGGTAAGCTCATAGTTGGTAAGGTTGATTATGAGCTTGTCATATCTTACTTCCTTGATATCGGCCTTCGCGCCGCCGCCGCTTCTGCGAAGCACGGCCTTGACTCTTGCCATAACCTCTTTGGTGTCAAAGGGCTTCACGACATAGTCATCGGCGCCCAGCTCAAATCCGAGCACCTTGTCGAAGGTCTCGGCCTTGGCGGTGAGCATAATAACGGGCTTATCGGAAAACTTTCTGATTTCGCGGCAGACCTGCCAGCCGTCAAGCACGGGCAGCATAATATCAAGCAGGGTAAGGTCGGGGTCAACCTCTTTGAAAACGCTTACGGCGTCCGCGCCGTTGTTGGCGGTATAGACCTCGTAACCCTCTTTTTCAAGATATAATTTGAGAAGCTCGCATATATTGGTTTCGTCATCAACTACAAGGATTTTTTCTGCTGACATGTTTTTCCCTCCTCTGTACTTGTGTCAGGGTACAGCTGTCCCTGTTTCTGTCAACTAATCTAAACGAAAATAATAGATTTTTTATGAATTGCGAAATAACAATGTGTAAATTCACCCGGCGGCAAAACAGGCGTCAGCCGTTGTATATACCGAATTTGAACACAGTGCTGCTCTCGAATTTTTCTCCCGCGCCGTATGTACACTGCGGAAAATCGGGCATGTTGGGAGTGTTGGGGAAGAACTGTGTTTCAAGGCAGAAGCCGCAATGCCTTATGAGCGCCTCTCCGTTTTTGCCCGGGCGTGTGCCGTCAAGGAAGTTGCCGCAGTAGAGCTGAACGCCGGGAAGGTCGGTGTAAACCTCCATCATCCTGCCGCTCTCGGGGTCATAAGCAACCGCTGCGGGTCCGTCCGAATCGTTCAGGCAGAAATTGTGATCATATCCCTTACACTGGGTGAGCTGAATATCATCCGCGTAAATGTCATCGCCGATGGTTCTGAACTCCCTGAAGTCAAAGGGAGTGCCCGCGACCGGTCTTCTTTCGCCCGTAGGTATGCTGTCCGCGTCGGTGGGGGTGAAGGCGTCGGCGTTTATCCTGAGACGGTGACCGAGAATATCTCCCTTGCCCGCAAGGTTGAAATACGCGTGGTTAGTCATATTGATAACTGTCTTTTTGTCGCTTACGGCGCTGTAATCTATCCTGAAAGCGTTATCCTCAAAGAGAGTGAATTTCACGGTGAAATCCACGTTGCCGGGGAAGCCCATGGCTCCGTCGGGGCTTGAATAGCTCATCTCAAGGCTCGTGTCGTCCGTAATGATTGCCTTCCACACCGCGTGCGAAAGCTCTCCGCCGCCGTGAAGGCAGGTTTTTCCTCTTTCGTTTTTCACAAGGTCATATTCCGTGCCGTCAATTGAGAATTTTCCTTGGGCGATTCTGTTGGCGTATCTGCCTACGGTCATACCCTGATAGTTTGAATACTTCTCGTGACCCTCAATGGTATCAAAGCCCTTTATGACATCGGCGAATTCGCCGTTTTTGTCCGCGACTCTGACAGCGTTTACCGTGGCACCGTATGTGATAATATCCACGCTTGTGCCCTTTGAGTTTTCAAGAGTGTAGAGCGCTACGCTCTCGCCCTTTCCGGTTGTGCCGAAATCTTTTTTTGTTATCATTTGTTATCACCCTGTCCTAATTTCATTATATTATATCTGCCTCTGTTTTCCGTAAGCCTGCCGAACTGAATCGCCTCAGAGGGGCATCTGTTGATGCAGGCCGTACAGTGCTGGCATCTGTTTTTAACCCATTTAGGTCTGCCCCTTACGATTTTGATTGCTCCGTCAGGGCAGTTTGCCGCGCACCGCCCGCAGGAAACGCACTTATCCGTCGCCTTGAAAAACACGGTGGTTCTGAACGGCTCGTAAAGGGGATACATAAGCGTGCTCGCGATTTTCTGCGGAAGAGTGGCGCGCAGGATATATGTTTCCCTGTTCAGTATTCTGTCCGAGAGGCCGCTGAGCTTCGAATCCGCCTTTCTGAGCACGGAAATCGCCTCTCTGCCGGTCGCGGGGGCATAGGCTATCACATAGTTGTCGGGCATTTTTACGCTTGCGCACAGGTCGGGCTCCCTGCCGAGTGCTTTGGTGAGCTTTTCGCCCGCCGCCTGCGGATTGCCGCCGCAGGTGATAATCGCGAAAACATAGCCTCCGAGATGCCCCTTTATTTCGGGGTTTGATACAAAACGCCTGACCATTTCGGGCAGCCCTCCGTAATAAACGGGAAACACGAAACCCGTAACGTCGCTTTTGCCTACAACGCTTCTGACCTCTCCCTTGTATATATCCGCGATGTCAACACACCTGTCGCCGGTCTGCCTCGCGATTTTTTCAGCGGCATAGCGGGAGTTGCCCGTGCCCGAGAAATAGTAAATCATAGAAAAATCTCTCCGAATAAACTGAATGGTCCCCCCTGCGTTTCCGGCTTGTGAGTGTATGTCTCAGGCGCGCCGGTAAGGGGGTTTGTAAATTCAAGCGAAAAGGCAAACAGCCCTAAGCTTTCCGCTTTTTCGCCGCCGTAGCGGCGGTCGCCGGCGAGAGGATAGCCCCTTGAGGAAAACTGAACTCTAATCTGATGGGTTCTGCCCGTATGCAGCAGTATTTCCCACAGTGCATATCCGTTTTTTTCGCACACGAGCGAATACTCAAGCTTTGCCTGCCTTACGCCTTTGCGCTCTCTTTTTACAACATAGGTTTTGTTTTTTGCTTTATCCCTGAAAAGCAGGTCGGTCATTTCGCCGCTTTCCGGCCTGAGTCCGGCTTTTGTGACGGCGTAATACCTCTTTTTTGTTTCTCCGCGGGTAATCTGAGCCGAAAGACGCGCTGCCGCGGCGGGAGTAAACGCAAACACCATAACGCCCGCCGTTTCTCTGTCGAGGCGGTGTACGGGATAAACCTCCCTGCCGGTCTCCTCCCTGAGAAGCGAAAGCATATCGCCCTGCGCCCCCTGGCTGACAATTCCGCGCGGTTTTATACAGACGATGAATTCGTCCGTCTGCCCGAGCACTGTCATTTCGCGCTCTGGTCGGCTCTTTCCACAGCGGCGCTCATACCCTCAAAAACGAGCAGGAATTCTCTGAGTATTTCCTGAGGGGTCTCGCTCATACCGGTTCTGAACCATTCCGAAAGCGTGCCGATTACTCCGTACTGATGATAAGAAATAATAAACTCAAGGCTGTTTCTCTTGACGTTTTTATCCTTTGCGATTTCATACACATAGTCCGCCATGATTTCCTTGCAGGTCTTGAAAAGATAAGTCTCAAGGTACTCATAGCTCTTGCTCGCGCAGATGTTGTTTATTATTTTCTTGTTGCCGTAGCAATTTTCTATCATTCTCGAAAAGCCTACAAGCCAGCGGAAACCGCTGTTGTACTTGGAGACCATTTCCGAGAATTCCCTCTTGAAAAGCTCCTCAAGAAGCTCATATATGTCACTGTAATAGTAATAGAACGTGTTTCTGTTTATGTTGCACCGCTCAACAATATCTCTCACGGTGATTTTATCAAAGGGCTTCTCGCTCAGAAGCTCGAGAAAGCTCTGAAAAATTCTGTCTTTTGTCGTTATATTCATTCTGCTTCTCCTCCGGCGTTCATTTCTTCTCTCTTTTTTGTGATTGCGTCAAGCACTTCTCTCTTGAAATCGCCGTAAATCGTATATTTGCGGGCAAATATGAAATGAGAAATGATGAGCATAAGAGGAGGTACAATGAACATCATAAAAGTAATTGCGCTGTTTGCCGCCGAATTTTCAACCGCCGCCGCGGTTTCACCGCTGAAGTCATAGCCCGTAGCGACAAAGGCGGAATACATAATGATTGACTGCAGGGTGTAAGCCATTTTCTGCAGGAAGCCCTTCATTGAGAAGGTCAGGCTCTGGTTTCTCGTGCCGAGCTTGTATTCGCCGTAATCCACTATATCGGCAAGCATTACCGTCTGATTCACAAACATGCTTCCTATGCCGACCGATGCCACAAGGTAGCAGGCACCCAGCACAAGAGGATTTGCCCCGGTGAAATAGCCGACTGCCGCCATTCCCGCGTAGCCGACGGTCGCAACCGTGAGCGACAGGCGGTAAATGGTGCGGTTGGTCATAAATTTGCTGCACACGGGGATAACAAGTATCGAGAGCACGGAGCCCACGCTGCCGAGCAGGTTGAATTTTGACTGCATCGTAAGGTCGCCTTTGACCTGCAGGAAGTAGTAGCTGCTTATTCCGCTCGTCATATAATAACCGCAGTTTGAAATCATCGCGAAAAGCATGAATTTCATCAGCTGGTCATTGCGGGCAATCATCTTGACGGCGTTGCCGAATGAGAACTTCTCCTTCGGGTCAACCACATTTCTCTCTTTTGTGGAAACAACGCTCACGCAGGCAAACAGCACAAGAGCCGCTGCGCAGATTATGCTCCACTTGCCGAAGCCCCTGCTCAGAGCTCCCGAATCCATCTCGTCAAGGTCACTGCCCGCGACACCCGCGAGAGCGGCAACGAGAATGGAGGTGAGGATTGACACTATCCCCTGCCCGAGTCCCGAGAAGGTCCTCGCGATGGTTGAAACGAGGTTTCTGTCCTTCTCCTCGGTGGCAAACGACGGTATCATACTCCAGAACGGAATATCCGCAAGGGTGTTTGTCATACCCCAGAGCACATAGAATACCGCTACATAAATGTAAATCGATACCGAGCCGAGCGAAAGCCCGGGGTTGTTGAACAGCATTGAGAGCACAATGCCGTTCAGTATTGCTCCGGTGAGAATCCACGGGCGGTATTTGCCCATTCCTGTCCTTGTTCTGTCAACTATCGCGCCCATCATCGGGTCGTTGACGCCGTCCCATATTCTTGCCAGAGGGGCAAGTATGAGCAGGAAAAGAGGGCTGATTCTGAGAGCGTTTGTCAGGTACAGCGAGAGGTAGGAGTAGAACAGACCGTATGAAAGGTCAAGCCCCACCGCGCCTACGCCGTAGCCGAGTTTTTCCCTGAGAGAAACTTTTTCCATATGACTCATCCTTTATCCCGGCCTCAGAGCGGGTCTGCGGCCGGGCTTATTGCGTTAATCAGGCGGGTGCCCCGGCTGTGATTCTTTCAAAAAGGAGCACAACCGGCATAATTATCTTAAGAAGTATATTGCCGATTTTCCAGGTGGTTTTCACATTGAGCTTTGAAAGTATGGTCTGGATAAAGCCGTCAAATCCTCCGGCTTTTTCGGTGGGTGCCTTCTGCGCTCCGGTCTTGGTAATTCCGAAGGAATCGGCGAGCTCCGCCTTTCCGTCCTTAACCTGATAAGCGCTGTAGTAGAGACTGCCGCCGTCAACGGTGATTGCCGAGAACATCGGGTACTCGTTTGAAACTATGCTCTCCGCCTCGGGGAAGTATTTGTTGGTCTTGTCGGGGCCGATTTCCTGATACTCCTTCACGCTCGATGAGCCGATTATGGAGTAAACCGTACCCTTCGGGTCAATCTTCATATCAAACTTCCGGCCGTTGTACTCGGCCTCTGTTACCGTGCAGGGAACAAGCATATTGGCGTTCATTACGCCGGTTCTGGTATAAACGTGATTGTGCCCCTCGAGAACAAGGTCAACCCCGAGATAGGGAAGAAGCGCGCTGAGCTGATTTCTGAGCGCCTCGGTTTCGCTGTCCTTGTAATAAATGCCGTTGGCGTAGAGGGCCTTATGGAGCACCACTATCTTCCAGAGCGCGTCGCTGCCCTTTATGTCCGCCTTCATCCATTCAAGCTGGTCCTTGCTCAGCCCTTCTTTTTTATCCATATCGTTGGTGTTGAGCACTGTGAAGTGAACGCCGTTGTAATCGTATGAATAATATGTGCCGGTGGTTTCATCCTGCCCGGGTACGCCGGGAAGAACAAAGTTGTCTCTGATTGCGAAATCCTTCTTTTCGTGATTGCCTGCGGTGGGCATAAACGGAAGAGCCCTGAAGGAATCGGTGCTGGCAAAGAAGTAATTCCACTGCTTTGAGTGCGTGCCGAGGTCGACCTGGTCGCCGTTTGAAACGGTGAATCTCGCCTGAGGATAAAGCCCGAGTGCCGCGTCCATAACAGATTTGAATCTTTCATAATGGCTCTTTCTCTGCGCCTGCGGGTCGGTGATATTTATGAAGGTGAACGCCTCATCGCTGCCGGAGGACACGGTAATTGTGCCCGGCTCGCTCCACCAGCCTCTTGCGGCGCTGCCGACTCTGTAGCTGTATTTTTCGCCGGGGGTGAGCCCGGTGAGCGTGACAGTGTGTTTTATGTAATCCTTCTCGAGCGGAAGTATATCGATAATTCCGAGGTCCGCGCCGGGGTAGCTTCTCTGAGTTTCCTCAAATGACGCTTTCACCCTGCTGTCCGCGGTGGGTCTGCCGGTGAAGGCGGGGCTGTCGCTGTAAGGAAGAAGCTCAATATCAGTATCGGTTATGCTGTACTTGGTAAGCCAGCTGATGTTGACTCCGGAGC
Organism: Clostridiaceae bacterium; assembly: GCA_016282855.1. Lineage (GTDB taxonomy): Bacteria > Bacillota > Clostridia > Oscillospirales > Acutalibacteraceae > CAG-177. Next base: position 19,270 of record JAEELT010000114.1, read on the forward strand.
CCTCGTTTTCGGTAAGGTTCATAACAAGGTTTGCGGGCAGGCGGAAGTTTTCGCTTGTAACCTCAACGGGCTTTTTGCCGGTGTATGTGATAACTATGTTGTTGTCTTTTCTCAGTGCGGGGTTCTCATCAAAGACGAGCGACTTTATCATCCAGGCGATAGTCGCGCCCCACGCCTCATACTGACTGTGAGTGAGATATTTATCTATGAGCAGTGTGTTGAGAATTTCTTCAATTGAATTATATCCCGCCGGCACAACCGGAAGACCGAGCACAGACTCAACCAGGTTGAGAATGCTGGTGTCCGAACCGAGAAGTACGGAAATGATTTTGTCAATCAGCTGACCGGTAAGCCAGAACGCCGTGCCCTCCGGGAAGGCGGAGCTGACGTTGAAATTGACATGGCTGAGAAGCTCGTCCTCAATAAGGTCGTGAAGGAGCACGTCTATGAGCAGCTCAAAAAACTGCTGTGTGGTTTCGCCGCTGTCGAATTTATCAAGAGCGTCCTTGATATACTCATAGCCGGCTTTGCCGTAAACATCTTCATCGCCGCCGTAATAGAGGAGCAGCGCCGTTGTCGCGTATTCACCGAGGGTGCAGCCCTTGCCGGTGAGCGCGGTTCCGAGTAGCTCGTGGTTGAGCGTGCAGGGGTAGTCGCTGACTTTGAAGGCAAGAAGCTTGCCTACAATGGCCATAAGCTTGTCCATTGTTTCATCGGGCTTGTTGACATAGTTTTCCATAAGCTGCATATCAATATCATTGATAAGCCCCATGGCGTTACGGCTGACCGTGAGTATGTTGTAGTCGCCTATTGCAAGCCCGTCGGTGCCTATAAGGTCTGTAAGCAGAGCCTGAACATCAATGCCCTTGTAGGAAAGATATTTGATTATTCCGCCGGCCTCCGAAATATCCGCAAAAACTCCCTTGATAAGCTTTGTAAGTATTCTGTCAAGGAATTCGCCTATGTCATTGCCGAAGGTCTGGTCGTATGATTTTGTGTATTTGTAGGGAACGGGGTACACGTCTCCGTTTTCGGAAACAACGGGAGCGTATTCATCTATATCGTGGTTTACCATTTCCAGGGTTATATCCGAGCCGTCGGTGGTCATATCGACGGTCCTGAAATAGTTGGGGTAACCGGTGAGTGTGGGAGAGAGAACATCGGTAATCTCCTCGCCGTTGTCATTTATGTATGAGCTGGTATCGCTCGCGTGAAGATGCCCGGTGAAAACATAGTGTATGCCGGCGTCCGCGTAGGTGTCCGCTATTCTTTCCCAGTCATAGCACACGAAAGCCCAGAATGTGGCCTCCTCTATCTCCATATGAGGCACAAGGTTGTGGTGCTGCATTACTATGGGGATTTTGCCGTGCGCTTTCGCCTTGTTCGCCTGGGCAACAACCCAGGCAAGCAGCTCGTCGCCGACCTGACCGTCTGTCAGATGCTCCGTTTCTTTGGCTCCGTTATCAACCGAGTATATGCTTGTGTCAACCACAATAAGCTTGTACGCTTCGCCGAGGTCGGCAGTATAAGAGAGCATTCCGCCCTTTATTCCGTCATAGTCCTCGCTGTAACCCGAAGGGGTGAAGGTGGCATCCGCCTTGTCAAAGCCGAGATTCCTGTATATCTCTCTGAATTCCTCGGGAGTCGTCTTTCTCGCGGGCTCCTGTTTTCCGTTTACAAAGGTGCAGGCGTTTGAGTTGTTTATGTCGTGGTTGCCGTTTGTGACAAAAACGGGTATGCCTGTTTCGGCCTGCCAGTCCTCAAGAATTTTCGCGAGAGCGACGTGCGCTTCATACTCGCCGTCCTTGGTAAGGTCGCCCGGAATAAGCAGATAGTCCGCCCCATCCTTTTCGGCGTTTTCAAGCACTCCGGCAAGGGCGTTGTTGACGAGAGAATAGTTCTCGGCGTATTCCTTGCTTGAGTAATAAGTAAACTCCTTGTAGGCGTCGCAGTTGTTGCCCTTGAGACTGTCACC
>JAEELT010000003.1 GCA_016282855.1 Clostridiaceae bacterium
AGTCATTCCTGATTCTGTCACCAGTATAGATGATTCTGCCTTTGGGGGATGCACTTTGCTAAAAAACATAAAACTGCCGTCGAGACTGGACTATGTTGGCGGCTATTTGTTCGGAAACTGCATATCACTTGAATCTGTCACTGTTCCTGATGGAACAGAATATATATACGGTATGTTCAGCGGGTGCTCCAATCTGACATCGGTAAGCCTTCCGGAGTCACTTTTATATGTAGATCATTTTGCTTTTTACAATTGCAGCGAATTAACTGAAATAACTCTTCCTTCGAAAATCTACGGAATAAGCTATTCTGCTTTTGAGGGCTGCTCTTCGCTTTGTGATATATATTACTCAAACACAGAGGAAGTTTGGAATAATTCCGTGCATTATGGGTATGGTTCACCTTATGATTCCATACCCGAACACATTACAGTTCATTACCGCGTCGATGTTGAACAAAACATATCGTGCACTCTACCAGGAGTAACAGCTTATTCATATTGGACAGATACGGAACCGAGGAAATACATAGTTGAGCCTGAAACCATACCGGCACAAGGTCATAGTTTTGATTTGGTTATCGAAAATGAAACTCCCGCTTCCTGCGTTGATGTCGGTGGATATGATGAAGTCAGCAGATGCGCTAAATGCGGTTTAATACAAAGCATTACACATATAACGGTTGAAGCGAACGGACACGATTATCATACAGAAGAGCACTTCTTGTGCAACAATTGTGATATTGAAATAACTAAATATTCGTGTTCTGTTTGCGGAGATTGCTTTTATGTTGACCGTGAAAATGAAGTTTTAAATGAACAGAATTATTATGCCGCTTATTATAATGATTACGAAATGTCTTATGAATTTGACAACACTCAAAGAATTATTGAATATTACTGCAAAAATTGCAGTTATAGTTACTCTGAAGAATATGTTTGCGAAGTACACTGCTGCGAATCGTTTGTTCACGAGCCGACGTGCGTAGGAAATGGATGGCAATATAAAAAATGTAAATACTGTGGGTTTATACAGGATTATGAGGAGTTGGCAGCATCAGAACACTGTTATGAAATAGAATATGAAGAGCCGTCAACATGCGTACAAACAGGTAAAAAAATATATGTATGCTCTGTTTGCGGTACCCGTAAAAGTGAGATTATCCCGGCAACGGGTAAGCATACTATTCAAAGCTACTCTGAAGTTATCGGATTCTCGGATTGTTCCGATATATACGGCAGAAAAGTCAAAACAACATGTAGTGTTTGTGGGCTTGTTAAAGAAGAAATTACTTTTGCTCAGATTATAGGTCATGTTTCAGTGACTGATCAAGCCGTTGAACCAACATGTACAAGATGCGGCTATACCGAAGGAAGCCATTGTAAAGTCTGCAATAAAACAATTGCCGAACAGGAAGAAATACCTCCCACAGGTCATACTCCCGGCGATTGGGAAACCTATATTGATGCCACCCCGGATACACCCGGTACAGCCGTAATAAAATGTACTGTTTGCGGAGATATTCTCGAAACAAAAGAAACAGCGTATATACCCGACTGTGCGTTTACTGTCTCTGGCTTTATGCCTGATTCTTTCAAAGTCATACGCGGCGAACAGCTTTATTGGACTGTGACAACGCTATCTGATGTCACTTGTCTCAAGCTCAATTACAGATACACATCTGCAAAGGATAAAGACGTGCAAGGCAACTACATAAGCAAGAATTATAACATTCTTTATAAAGCCAACGCTCAGCCGACCGCCAATTTCAGCGTAACTGATAACGGCAAAGGCACCCTCACATGGAATATTGCTTACACGGCAGCCCTGTATACCTCCGACACGAGAGTTGCCCAGGACTGGAGAATTTATTATAAGAAGGACGCAAAATCATCCTTCGTGCCGGCGAACGAAGATACCCCCGTGCAGATAATTGTATGCAAAAACGCTGATGCTGCTGTTGATAGCGCCGAAGGTTATGAAAAATATACAATCATTGATGCCACGCCTGCTGCCGCAACGGTAAAGAAAGGCACGCGCAGTAATTTGACAATCCGTACAACCGATGACTGCACCAAAGTCAGGATAAAAATCAACGGCAAGAGTTCAACCTTCCAGACAACAAGTGCAAACACATCCTATACAGACGACAGCAATCACATCAGGACATGGAATATAAACTTTAAGTATTCTCAACCTGCAGGCAACTACACCGTAACCTGTGATACCCGTGGGCCTGCCTGGAGCGAACCGGTAACCTACGATATAACAATTATCTGACAGCAACTGAATTAGGTTTTTAAAGCAAAAAATCTCCCCGTTTCCTTTACGGAAACAGGGAGATTTGATTTATACTGTTATTTCTTGAGCTGAAGATAGGTGATAAGATCCTTCACGGTATTCATGCCGTTGATTTCCTTGTCGGGTATCATTATATCAAAAGTATCCTCAACCTCAACTGCAAGGTTTATAAGGTCCAGGGAGCTCATGCCCAGGTCGCCTCTGAGTGAGGTCTCCTCGGTTATAGGCTCTTCAAGGTCAACATAATTCGAGATAATTTCGGTAATCTGTTCGAGCATTTCTTTCATTTTGTCTTTTCCTTTCAGTCTATATTGTCAAGAATTTCTTTGAGTGTTATATCCGGGTTCGCGCAGCCCATCACGAGAGCCTTGACGGTGTTTTCGTGAAGTGAGACTATATCTTCGTGTGTGATTGAATCCGTTCTGTGCAGATAGGCAAATCTCAGGCCGCCTGTGACGGAATCTTTCATGGCGTAGGTGTAAAGCGGCATTACGTATCTGCCCAGGCTGTAGCCGTGGAACTCATACTCCCAGCCGTTCATGGTGTTGTCCTCAAGCGGGAACCAGGAGAACATCATTGTGGTGGTGCCGTCAACCATGCTGTAGTTAAACATTTTGCGCTCATCCTCAAGCCAGTTGAGGAAGGGATAGTTGTTATGCCTCATTATTTCGCTCTGGAGCAGTCTGAGCTTTTCAACCGCCTGCGCGAAGGTAAGCTCCTCCGGCAGAATCACTCTCCAGGGCAGCGCGGACGCCATTGTGCCGCCGCAGCGCTTGTCATTGAGCGTTTTGCGCCTGTTGGAGAGCACAAGGAAGTGTGTGTCATCGTGCCTGTGATTGATTTTGCCCACGTGCAAACGCATACCGAGCTGCACCACACATTCGCCGCTCAGGCTGTTTTGCTCCATAAAATCAAGAATAACCTTGCTGTCTTCCACGGAGAGGGGCATTTTTTCAAGCTCTGCCCTGTCGTGAATCGGGTCAAAGCTGCCGCAGGATTTAAGCTCGGGATTCTTTTTCTTCTCCCTCATCCTGTCAAGCGGACCGGGACCCATAACGCCGTTCCATACAGGCTCTCCGTCCTTCTGAAAATAGTCTATGTAAAACCTCTGGTCCGCGGCGACCTTCTCTTTGTTGTTGATGTATTCAAGCTCTTTCTGTATGGCGGTTTCATAGCTTCCGAGGGGCTTGGGCATTTCGGTGCCGGCCTCAAGAGCCTCATAAACAGCAAGCAGGTCGGCAAAGAAGATAAACACCGCGGGGGCATCCATCGCCAGGTGAATGACGTTTATATAAATGCCGTTTCTGCCGTCGGCGGAGTTGAAAAAGTAAAAGCGGTATGTTTCGCCTTTGAGGAATCGAATGGGCTTGCCCGCATCCGCGTTGAGGAAAGCTTCCTGCTCGGCGTCGCTTGAAAAGGTCTTTACGGGCACCTTTCCGATGCTGACTTTATCCTCAAA
>JAEELT010000115.1 GCA_016282855.1 Clostridiaceae bacterium
AAAAAATGCACTGCCGGTTATGAAGCAGTGCATCAGTCGATTTATTTTATGAAAAGAGCGAGCCGGAATGTCGCGTTTGAATGAAAATCGGTGCCCGGAAGCGGGTCTCTCAAAGCCGCAGGGTATTTGTTGCCCGGGCAGGCGCCGCCCGCCATATTATATCCGCCGCCGCGCATTACATAGCTTATCCCGTGGCGTTCCTGTGTCCATTCCCAGTTGTTTCCGGCAAGGTCATAGATATTATTTGCCTTCGCTTCTTCCCAGGCGCCCGTATAGTTTCCTTCTGCGCCTTCCGAGAAGGTATCATTTGAATAGTTGCCCCAGGATGTGCTGTCTGTCGTTATCTCATCCGCTTGTTTGCAGCCGGAATCAATAAGCCATTGGAGGACGGTATCCCAGTTTATACCCCAGGGGAAGAAGCCTTGCACGCCGTTGTTATCCGGATATTTTTTCTGACAAATATCGGCGGTTTTCTGCGGCGAAAGTCCCACCCAGACGGTGCCCGGATTTTCCGGAGTTACCCGTTTGCTTTGCGGGAGTCCGTCCGTCCCTTTGCTTGCCTCAAATCTTCCGATATAGAATCCGCCGTATTTTTCGGTGCTGCGGACCATACTCTTGTATAACTCAAGGTCGGCTTCGTCGGAATAGCCCGAAAGCGAACTTCCGAAAATATAACTGCCGAAATCACGGACTTTAAGGGGAGTAAGCGTTGTCGGAATCCATACAAATTCGCTGCTGTCCGGACCGATTACGACAAGTCCGGTATTTATTGTCCGTTCATCCTTCTTTGCCGAAACGGTAAAACCCTCGGGAATATATGCCTTGTCACCGTTTGCGTCTGTATAGATTCTTTTATCCGGTTTCACGGTTGTTGTTTTGCTGCCGGCAGTTGTCCGGATTTCTGTTGTTACAGTGCTTGATTCCGTACTGTTTCCGCTTGTTTCATCAAATAAGGTCTGTGCCTGCGTTGTTGAGGTTTCCTCAGCTTTTTTCCGTGAGGTTTCGGAAAGTACGGAAGTGCTTACAGTTGAAGTTATCTGTGTTTCGGCGCTGCCGCAGGCGGACAGACAAAATACAAATACAGCGCACAAAATTACGGCTTCAATTTTTTTGATTTTAAAATTATGTAACATAAGTCTTGCCTCCGTAATGCGTATGGGTTAATTTATGCTGATGTTCGTGTGTGGTGTCTCATCAAATTACCGTAGGTGTACAGAAAATGCCATACGAAAATATCCTCTATGAAGCGAATATCAAAAATAGAAAACATCTTCAAATTTCTTATCCAATGCTATACATATTATCAATGCGAGTTTTGCTGTCGGGCTGAATTGTCCTGTTTCTATAGAACTGATTGTGTTGCGGGAAACACCGACCGTTTCAGCAAGTTGTGCCTGTGATAATCCCTTTTCCGTTCTCAGCTCTTTCAAATTATTTTTTAAGACCAATGAGTCATTCATATCAGGCACCTCATCGGTTCATAATCTGCATAATCCAGCTGATCAAAAAAACTAATGAGCCAATGCTGTAGCATATCGCCACAATCAGTTCATGCAGCTTTTTCAGCTTGGCATATTTGCAGAAGAACACTACCGCAAGCCCCGCCGTAGTCGTAAAGAGTATTTCATAAGCCGGTCTGCCGAAAAGCGCTCTGTCCAAGACAGCAACCAACGCTGCAAGGCACACAGTTACGATCCACCCCGCCCGGATACCTGATTTGGATATCTCAATGTTTGCAACGTCTTTGTTTTGATTCTCGATTCTGCTTTTCTCTAAAATTTCTTCCTTGTCCATGATAGCACCTCCATAATATTGCAAAGTTTTATTGTCATACTCTCATTTTACTTATGCCAAGTGTATTTGTCAATACTTTTTTGCAAAGTTTTCTTTGCAAGGTGATTCATTACGCCGCTACTCTTTTTGCAACCGCATATGTATTCCGTTTTTTGTCTTATAATGACGAATTGCTTTTGCCACTGTCTTACCCCAATTAATTACAAGGAGATGATTCATATATAGCGTGTCCGCATTTTAAAATCACAATCAGAAACCGCATGAGTTCTTCCGCCCTTGCCGGCGCTGCTTACGCCGCGGGTGAAAAACTCTTCAGCGAATATGAGCAGCGGTTTAAAGATTATACAGATAAGAAACCCGAGGTTTTGTATTCGGAAATACTTCTGCCGCCGAACGCTCCGGAAAAGTTTTTTGACAGAGCTACACTCTGGAACTCTGCCGAGTCAGTTGAAACAAGTTACAATTCTCAGCTTGCGAGAAATATTGTAGCCGCTCTGCCGAATGAAATTCCGAAAGAGCAGCTGCCGGAACTTGTGAGAGAATTCTGCAACGAACAGTTTGTGAAAAAAGGAATGTGCTGTGATTTTTCAATTCACGATAAAGGCGACGGCAACCCCCACGCGCATATTCTTCTTTCTCTCAGGGCACTGGATGAAAAAGGAGAGTGGATGCCGAAGTGCAGGAAAGAATACGATCTCGATGAAAACGGAGAAAAAATAAAAATGTCTTCCGGCGAATTCAAAAGCCACAGAGTTGATTTAACCGACTGGAACAAAAGAGAAAACTGTGAACTCTGGCGCAGCGAATGGGCGAAGGTACAGAACAGATACTATGAAAAGAATAATATTGATGTTCAGATTGATCTCCGTTCATACGAGCGCAGAGAAATTGACAAACTTCCCTCGGTTCATCTCGGACCTTACGCATCCGGTCTGGAGAAGCAGGGTGTTGAAACCGAACTCGGAAATTTCAACAGAGCCATTGAGGAACACAACAAAGAAAAAATGACTCTGCTTGAATTAATCGGAAAGATTAAATCGGTCATTTCGGAAATT
>JAEELT010000014.1 GCA_016282855.1 Clostridiaceae bacterium
ACATTCGGACCCATAGCGTGCATAAGCAGGAAATTTGTCGGGTTATACTTTCTGCCCTCAGTCTGCGAAACACGCGCCGCCATAGGCACAGCCGAAACACCTGCCGAGCCGATGAGCGGATTGATTTTGCCTCTTGTAATGAGATAGAGCAGTTTGCCCAGAAGCAGACCGCCGACAGTCGAGAACGAGAAGGCGACAAGGCCGAGAATAACTATCTTGATGGTTGACCATTTAAGAAAGTCCGTGCCGTCCGCCGTTGCGCCGACAGTTACGCCGAGCATAATCGTAACAATGTTGCAAAGAGAATTCTGCGCCGTGTCACTGAGTCTTTCCGTAACTCCGCATTCCTTGAAAAGATTTCCGAGCATAAGGAAACCGATAAGGGGAGCTGCATCCGGCAGGAGCAGAGAAATTACGACAAAAACAATAATCGGGAAAAGAATCTTTTCGGTTTTTGAAACCTCACGCAGCTGTTTCATTTCAACCTTGCGCTCTTTTTCCGTGGTGAGAAGTTTCATAATGGGAGGCTGAATAAGCGGGATGAGCGCCATATAGGAATAAGCCGCAAGAGCTATCGGTGCGAGCAGATGGCTCGCAAGACGCGAAGCAACAAGGATTGCCGTGGGGCCGTCGGCTCCGCCGATAATTGCAATTGATGCCGCCTCCGACGGGGTGAATCCGAGCGCAATCGCTATAACAAAAGCCACATAGATTCCGAGCTGAGCCGCCGCGCCGAGAATAAGACTGACGGGATTAGCGAGCAGAGGACCGAAATCGGTCATGGCCCCTATCCCCATAAATATCAGGCACGGGAAAATCGAGCTCTTGACACCTGCGTAGATAAGTCTGAGCACGCCGCTGTTATACCAGTGCGCCCCCTCTACAAGGTGAGAGGTATCCATAATACCCGAAGGGTCTGCCATAAGCCCTGCATTGGGCATATTTGCAAGCAGGATTCCGAAAGCAATCGGTACGAGCAGCAGAGGCTCGAATTTCTTTGCAATCGCAAGATAGAGGAAAACACATGAAACAAGAATCATAACCAGATTCTGCCATGTCAGAGAGGCAAAGCCGGAGCCGTCCCAGATTCCTCTGACTATTTCAAAAATACTTGAGAGATTCATACAATGCACCTCAGCCTATTACTGCAAGAACTGTGTTTGTATCAACTGTTGAGCCTTTCTGAACAAACACCTGAGTAACCGTTCCGCTGCAGGGGGCGGCAATCTCGTTTTCCATCTTCATTGCCTCGAGAACCATAATAATGTCTCCTGCCTTTACCGGTTTACCTTCAGATACAGAAACCGAAAGGATGGTACCGGGCATGGGGGCAACCACTTTCTCACCGCTGCCTGCGGGGGCGGCGGGAGCCGGAGCGGCAGCAGGCGCGGGTGCTGCAGCCGGGGCGGATACGGGAGCATCGGAAACGGAAACTATCGATGCGCTGCCTTCCTCTACCTCGACCTCGTAATTTTTACCGTTGAGATTAACTATATATTTCATTTATTTATCCTCCAGAAGCTTAATCGACCTGAATCTGAGCCGCTCGAGCGGGATTCCGCTGCGGTTGCTGACTATCGCCATGATACAGGCCGCGGTAGGTTCATCCACATTAATAAGATTCGGCGAATCGTCTGCGCGGACCGCCTGCACCGCCGGCTGAGCCGCGGGCTGAACCGCAGCAGGCGCGGCCGCCTCTTCTGCGGGCTCCGCCGCCTTTTTCTTCTTTGTGAATGCGCCGATTATTTTTGAGAGGATTGTGATGAACAGAGCAAGCAGAGCAAGCTCCGCAAGCACAACGAGAATACCCACAACCGCCGTTCCGAGCGCTTCGGGAACCGTCATACCTTCACCCTGCCAGATTGCCAGTGTAATATGATTCATTGTTTTCACCTCAGTCAACTCTTGCTATTCTGTAATTGAAGGAGTTTTTCTCTTTCATTTCCCTTTTGTCAAAGAACGCCTCCGCCTGAGCGGGAAAAGCGATATATGAGAGCACATCTTCATCGTTCTTTGCCTTGCTGCCGATTTCCGCCTTTGCCTTCTCGAATCCGGGCTCAAGCAGGTCGGCATATCTGCACTCCACCGGTTTTTCATCACCGAGGATTTTCTTCTGAAGCTCGGGGTTGATTGCTCCGGGCGCTTTGCCGTATTCGCCTCTGATATAATTCTCGATTTCTCGTGAAACCACCTTGTATCTCTCGCCGGAGAGCACGTTTGTCGCCGCCTGGACTCCTATCATCTGACTCATCGGAGTAACGAGCGGAGGGTAGCCGAGATCCTTGCGGACTCTCGGTGTTTCTTCAAGCACTTCATCAAGCTTATCGAGTTTATTTTGAGCGGTGAGCTGGGCAACAAGATTTGAAAGCATACCGCCGGGAATCTGATAAAGCAGTGCGTCGCTCTGTGTACCCATGACCACAGGGCTCATTGTGCCGTCGCCGAAGCATTTCTTTTTATATGCCTTGAAGTGATCGTTTATCTTTTTGCAGATATGCATATCAAGGCTGTTTTCATAGCCGAATTTTCTGAGCGCGTATGCAAGCGTCTCGGTGGCGGGCTGAGAAGTGCCTCCCGAAAAGCTTGAAATGGCGGTGTCAATGACATCGGCTCCCGCCTCCACGCATTTGAACAGCGTCATATAACCGAGACCTGTGGTAGCGTGAGTATGCACCACTACAGGCACGCTGACATTTTCCTTGAGCGCCTTAACGAGATCATAGCCCTCTTTAGGCCCCATTATTCCGGCCATATCCTTGACGCAGATTGACTGAATGCCCAGCGCCTCAATCTCTTTTGCAAGGCTTACATACATTTCAAGATTATGAATCGGGCTGAGCGTATAGCAGATGGTTCCCGAAGCGTGAGCCCCGCATTTAAGGGTTTCATCCACCGCCGTTCTGATATTTCTTATATCGTTGAGCGCGTCAAAAATCCTGATGATATCAATACCGTTTTCGACGCTCTTGCGCACAAACATTCTCACGACATCATCGGGGTAGTGATGATATCCGAGCAGATTCTGCCCCCTGAGGAGCATCTGGAGTTTGCTGTTCGGGCACGCTTTTCTGATTTTGCGAAGCCGCTCCCAGGGATCCTCATCCAGATAGCGCAGGCAGGCGTCAAAGGTGGCGCCGCCCCAGCACTCAAGCGAGTAATATCCCGCTTTATCAAGCTCCGGAAGCATCGGCTCCATAACCGAAAACGGCATTCTCGTGGCTATCAGAGATTGATTCGCATCACGAAGAACGGTCTCTGTAAACTGAATCATAGTTTTATCCTTCTTTAATCAGAAGCTGATTTTATCGCTGAAGTATTCCTCAAGCTTATCGATTGAGATTCTTTCCTGCTCCATAGTGTCTCTGTCTCTGACGGTAACGCATTTATCCTCAAGAGAATCAAAGTCAAAAGTCACGCACCAGGGAGTGCCTATCTCGTCTTCGCGGCGGTATCTCTTGCCTATGGAGCCGGTCTCGTCAAAATCGGTCATAAACTTTTTGCTGAGAATATCATAAACCGCGAGAGCGTCGCCGCTGAGCTTCTTTGAAAGAGGAAGCACCGCGACTTTATAGGGAGCTATTGCGGGATTGAGATGGAGAACAACTCTTGTGTCATTCTTTTCCGCATCAACAACTTCCTCGTCATAAGCTTCGCAGAGAAGAGCAAGCACGGTCCTGTCAAGGCCGTAGGTGGATTCAATGATATAGGGAATGAATTTTTCATTGGTCTCGGGATCGAGATACTCAAGATTCTTTCCGCTGTATTCCTGATGTCTGGTAAGATCAAAATCGGTCCTGTTATGTGTGCCGTTGATTTCACCCCAGCCGAACGGGAAGAGGAACTCTATATCACAGGCAGCTTTCGCATAGTGCGCGAGCTTCTCGTGGTCGTGGAATCTCAGATGCTCTGCGGGGATGCCGAGATCCTCGAAATACTTTTTGCCGTAATTCTTGAAATAATCATACAGCTCGTTGTCGGTGCCTTCTTTGCAGAAAGTCTGGAACTCCATCTGCTCAAACTCGATGGTCCTGAATGTGAAGTTGCCCGGGGTGATTTCGTTTCTGAAAGCCTTGCCTATCTGACCGATGCTGAAGGGAAGCTTAGCTCTCATCGTGCGCTGAACGTTGAGGAAGTTAACATACTCGCCCTGAGCGTTTTCGGGGCGCAGATAAATGACGTTTTTGCTGTCATTGGTTACTCCCCTGAAGGTCTGGAACATAAGGTTGAATTCCCTGATATCGGTGAAGTTATGCTTGCCGCAGTTCGGGCAGGGAATCGAATGAGCCTTGATATAGTCAAACATTTCCTCTTTGGTCATACCGTCTGCGTGCGCGTTTTCATCAAAGTCATCGATAAGATTATCTGCCCTGAAACGCATTTTGCACTCTTTGCAGTCAAGCAGAGGATCGCTGAAGCTGGCAACGTGGCCGCTTGCCTCCCATACTCTGGGATGCATGAGTATATCAGCGTCAACCTCATAGCTGTTTTTCCTCTCCTGGATAAATCTCTTGCGCCAGGTATCCTTGACGTTGTTTTTCATCCTTGAGCCGAGAGGGCCGTAATCCCAGGTGTTTGCAAGGCCGCCGTAAATATCGCTGCCCGCAAAGATAAATCCCCTGTTCTTACAGAGATTGACGATAGTTTCCATTGATTTTTCTTCGTTTTTTAACATAAGCCATACTCCCGCATTATAAAATTTTATTAAAGAAATGATACACTCTTTTTATAAATGTGTCAATGAGAATACTATATAATAATAACTGACGAAATCAGTCTGCGCTTTGACATAATGACCATCGATAACAGACAGGGCTGCCGCATCAGCAACAGCCCTGTCACAAATTGATGTTAATTATTGTATTTCGTTTTTAGCCCTTTTGCGCCCGTTGATAATCACAATGGCTATCGCGATTATTATCGCGGCGGAAGCCGCGAGCATTATAATGCCCGGCTTTTCCCTGCCGTTTGTTTCGCCGCCCTGCTCTGTCATGGACTCTTCCGGCTTGCCGGGCCGGGAACCGGATGTGTCATCTTCACCTGCCGGAGAAGTGCTGCCGTCTTCAGAAACTTGAGTTACGGTATCTTCCGGCTTTGCAATATCAATGTAATCACGAAGATCCCACGGGCCGGAGACAAGATAGTCCGCGTCTTTTTCAATCCATCCGAATTCATCGCCGTACCTGACAAATATATATCCGCCTGTTTCTTCGGAAAAATCATCGGGAATCATAAAATCAACAAAGCCGGTTCCTGCGGGTATTTTGCCGGTAACCTTTCCGCTCTCAACATCGGATATAAAATCAATATCCGAAAACGCGTTGAGATTTCTGCTGCCGCTGCCCGCTGTTTTTCTGCTGTCTGTCCATCCGTATTGCCCTTTATACTCCGCATAAACGGTATTTAATCCGGTGTCATTATTATAGCAATAAAAATATATGGTCAAAGGCGCATACGCGGGAACGGAAAACAGCTTGTCTCCCTTCAGATCTTTATTGCCGTAAGCATCAATCTTGCTTTCGGTTACAGCATAACCCGGCGTGCCGTCTCCGGTAATGCTCTGTGTGCGGAATCCCGTACTGCTGTCGGTTGCCGTAACCCATCCGGTAACATCCCCGATTTTTACTCTGCAGGTAAAAATCGTGTCTGTATATTTGTCGGATTCAAAAATGTCGTAATCCCCGTATTCGGTTAAAACTTCACCCGTCTTTTTATCAACGGTTTTCTCGGAAAATGAACTGTATGCGGTAACCGTATCTTCGGGTATTGAGACCTCAAGCTTTTCGCCGGTTCCGAACGGCCCGGAATAAAGAGCTCTGTCTTCATCCGAAGCAATCATAACATATCCGGATCTGTCAATGGTGGTATTGCAGACAGTCGGATAATCCATAACAGAGCGCAGTCCTTCAACCCAGCCCTTCACGCCGTTATACTCGGTATAATAAGATGTGACACCGCCCTCCCAGTAATGGTCGGTAAAATAATCATACTCGAGCACGGTGCCGGAAGGAATAACCTTGGAAACAGCTTTGCCGTCTTCATAAAGCTTCACTCCGTCGGCAACCACTGTGATTTTGCCGGTCGAATTCCCGCCGCGGACCATGACCAGGTCTTCGTCATAAACCCAGCCGGACACGCCGTCGAAATCAACAGATACCCATACAGAGAATTCATCATAAGCATAATAGAGAACCTCAAACTCCATTCCGAACGGCAGTTTTGCAATCTTTGAGCTCTTTTCCCGCGGCTCTCTTCTGACTACTGCGCCGTTTTCATCCCAGACACGGTATTTCTGAGGAGCCGGATATTTATCTCCGTAAAAGTCATCGTATTCTTCGTCAAGCTCATCTCCGTCAAGGATGATCTTTTTGCCGTCATAAAGCGCTTTCATCTCTTTGGTTTCATAGTCGTAATCATAGACAAGCACCGTGTCTCCCTCGGGTATGACTCCGGTTTTGCCGCTCTCATCCCTGTATTCCGCGCCGTCGCGCTCATAGATCTCGACCACACCCGAGCAGAATCCCGTTACCGGAATGAAGCAGATAAGAGCGAGAGCAATGATTAACGCCGCTGATTTTTTCAATAAAAAGCCCGACATATTGAATCCTCCGTTTCGGTTTGTTACAGACCTTTGAAGTTCCTTACACCGCTATTGTATTTTAAACAGGAGTAAAAGTCAACAATTTGTACTAAACAGGCTCCTCAAAACCCGTGAATTTCTCACATCGGTATAAGCAATATTGACTGTTTTTCACTTGACTATTCGGTTATTTTGCATTAATATATATGTGTTGCGGCGCGGCGTGGCCTGCGCCCGTTAAATGTGAAACAGTTTTAAAAGGAGATATATTTATGGCAAACATCGATTTAACCAAATACGGCATCACCGATGTCAAAGAGATCGTACACAATCCGTCCTTTGAGTTCCTTTTTGAAGAGGAGACAAAGCCCGGTCTCACCGGTTTTGAGGTCGGTCAGGTCAGCGAGCTTGACGCCGTTAACGTTATGACTGGCGTTTACACAGGCCGCTCACCCAAGGATAAGTACATCGTAATGGATGAAAACTCAAAAGACACCGTCTGGTGGACCACCGATGAGTATAAAAACGACAATCATCCCATGAGCGAAGAGACTTATGATTATGTCAAGTCACTTGCGAAGAAGCAGCTTTCCGGCAAGCGCCTTTTCGTTATGGATGCTTTCTGCGGCGCAAACAAAGACACCCGCATGGCAATCCGCTTCATCATGGAAGTTGCCTGGCAGGCACATTTCGTAAAGAATATGTTCATCCGCCCCACAGCGGAAGAGCTTGAAAACTTTGAGCCCGATTTCGTTGTTTACACCGCTTCCAAAGCAAAGGTTGACAACTATAAAGAGCTCGGCCTCAACTCCGATACCTGCGTTGCTTTCAATATCACAACACGCGAGCAGGTCATCCTCAACACCTGGTACGGCGGCGAGATGAAGAAGGGTCTCTTCTCAATGATGAAC
>JAEELT010000116.1 GCA_016282855.1 Clostridiaceae bacterium
GGTTGACGATGTAAACTCCGAAGGCTGCAACGCTCTTGTGGTGTTTCTCGGAAACTTCGGCCCTGAAACTCCCGAAACCCTTATTGCCGATAAGTTTGACGGGCCGTGTATGTTTGTCGCCGCCGCCGAGGGAGACGGTGATCTTATAAACGGCAGGGGAGACGCATACTGCGGTATGCTCAACTGCTCTTATAACCTTGCAATGCGTCATATAAACGCTTATATTCCTTCTTATCCCGTAGGCACTGCGGAAGATATAGCGGATATGATAGCCGGCTTTATTCCGATTGCCAGAGCGTATATAGGCGTTAAAAACCTCAAGATAATCACATTCGGCCCCCGTCCGCAGGATTTCTTTGCCTGCAACGCCCCTATCAAGGGCCTCTACGAGATGGGCATTGAGATTGAAGAAAACAGCGAGCTTGACCTGCTTGTTTCCTACAAGGCTCACGCAGGCGACCCTCGTATAGACGAGGTTTGCAGGGATATGGCAGATGAACTCGGAGTTTCCGGCAATATTTATCCCGAGCTTCTGCCGCGTATGGCGCAGTTTGAGCTTACTCTTCTTGACTGGGCTCAGGAGCACAAGGGCGCGAGAAAATATGTATGCTTTGCCGATAAATGCTGGCCTGCATTTCCCGAGCAGTTCGGCTTTGAGCCCTGTTATGTGAATTCACGCCTTGCTTCAAGGGGCATCCCCGTATCCTGCGAGGTTGACATTTACGGCGCTCTTTCCGAGTATATCGGCGCCTGCGTTTCTCAGGACGCGGTTACTCTGCTTGATATCAACAATTCAGTGCCCGCTTCGCTTTATGACAGCGCGATAAAGGGCAGGTATGATTATGCCCTTACAGATACCTTTATGGGCTTCCATTGCGGCAACACTCCGAGCTGCAAGATGTGCGCGGACAGAGCTGTCAGATATCAGCTTATCCAGCACAGGCTGCTTGAGCCCGAAGGCTCCGACCCCGATTTCACCAGAGGCACTCTTGAGGGCGACATAGCCGCAAGCGACATCACCTTCTACCGTCTTCAGTGTGACAGCGAGGGCGAGCTCAGGAGCTACATTGCCCACGGCGAGGTTCTCGATGTGCCCACCGGCTCTTTCGGCGGCATCGGCGTATTCGCTATAAAGGAAATGGGCAGATTCTATCGCCACGTGCTCATTGAAAAGCATTTCCCGCACCACGGTGCGGTCGCCTTCGGCCATTACGGCAAGGCGCTTTACGAAGTGTTCAGGCTTCTCGGCGTTAAGGATATTTCCTACAATCAGCCTGCTTCGGCTCTCTATCCGACCGAGAATCCCTTTGCTTAATCAATAAGCTTTTCCGGGCTGCGGATTTTACCCGCAGCCCTTTCTGTTTTATATTTTTTTATTTCACAATATGTTGATAAAACACTTGAAAAAAGAGCAAGATGTGGTATAATTATTTTCGGATTTTTGTTTGAAAGGCAGGCCTGAGCATGAAGAAAATCGGTTTTAACAATGAGATGTATCTCAACAAGCAGTCTGAGATGATTAACAAGCGTATCAGCGAGTTTGGCGGTAAGCTTTATCTTGAGCTCGGCGGCAAGCTTTTTGATGATTTTCACGCCTCCAGAGTGCTTCCCGGCTTCGCTCCGGACAGTAAACTTCAGATGCTCAAGAAGCTCTCCCATGAGCTTGAGGTTGTTATCGTTATCAACGCAAGCGACATTGAAAACAACAAAATCCGCCGTGACCTCGGCATTACTTATGATGCCGATGTGCTCAGACTAATTGACGCATATTCAGGAGCGGGCTTCTTTGTGGGTAGCGTTGTAATAGCTCAGTACAGAGACCAGCCCTCGGCTCTCGCTTTCAAATCAAAACTTCAGGCCCTCGGAGTAAAAGTATTTATCCACTATCCCATCGAGGGCTATCCCTATGCTCTCACTCATATAGTGAGTGATGAAGGCTTCGGCAAAAACGAATATATCGAAACCGAGAGACCTCTTGTGGTCGTCACTGCTCCCGGCCCCGGCAGCGGTAAAATGGCAACCTGTCTCTCTCAGCTTTATCACGAAAACAAGAGGGGAGTGCAGGCGGGTTACGCAAAGTTTGAAACCTTCCCCATCTGGAATCTTCCGCTCAAACATCCCGTAAACCTTGCCTATGAAGCGGCAACGGCTGACCTCAACGATGTCAATATGATTGACCCTTACCATCTTGAGGCTTACGGCGAAACGACGGTAAATTATAACAGGGATGTTGAGGCTTTCCCGGTGCTCAACGCCATCTTTGAAAAAATCAGGGGTAAATCCCCCTATAAATCGCCGACGGATATGGGCGTAAATATGGCCGGATACTGCATCTGCGATGATGAGGCGGTCAAGCAGGCCTCAAAGGATGAGATTATCCGCCGCCTGTTTGCCTCAATGTGTGATGTGAAGCTCGGCAGAGGTACCCAGGAGGCTGTTGAAAAGATAATCAGCCTTATGAATCAGGCCGGTATTACTGTTGAAGACAGAAAGGTTATACCCGCCGCTCTCGCGAGAAGCGAAGAAACGGGCGGTCAGCCGGCTGTTGCCATAGAGCTGACCGACGGCAGGATAGTCACCGGAAAAACATCAAATCTTCTCGGAGCGTCATCCGCCGCTCTGCTTAATTCCGTTAAGGCGCTTGCCGGTCTGCCCGATGATTTGCTTACTATTGCTCCTACAATAATTGAGCCCATTCAGCAGCTCAAGACGGGCGTGCTAAAAAATCACAATCCGCGCCTTCACCTTGATGAAACACTTATCGCCCTTTCAATGAGCGCCAACACCAACCCTGTTGCCAAGAAAGCTCTTGAAGCCGTCGGCGGTCTCGCCGGCTGTGAAGCGCACTCCACGGTTATTCTCTCTCAGGTTGACCAGGATGTGTTCCGCAAGCTGGGTGTCAATCTCACCTGTGAGCCCGTTTATCAGAGCAAAAAGCTTTATCACAAATGAGCGGTATAAAGCGTTATCATAAAAAAGTCTCAATAATGTCAAAAGCTTCGTCGGCTGATTTTGCGGCGGAGCTTTTTTGCCGTGAGCTCTGCGAAAGGATTCCCGGTTTTGCGGGCCTGTCCGCGGAGCAAAACGCGGATTTCATTTTTGCCTGTGACGATTCCCTCGGGCGTGACAGTTTCCGTATCGCTGAAAAAGGAAACAGCGTTATTATGTACGCTTCCGGCATAAGAGGCTTTATTTACTGTGCCGGCAGAATTCTCAGAAGCGCTGTCAAAGACGATGGCGGTTTCGCTCTGCTCCCGAGAGCTTTCGGCAGCTTTTCACCTTATAAAGAAATCCGCGGCCATCAGCTCGGCTACCGTACCACCCCCAATACATATGACGCCTGGAGCCACGATGATTATTTGCGTTACTATCTTGAGCTTATGTATTTCGGTATGAATACCGCGGAGCATATACCTTACGAAAACGGCAAATCCAAAAGAAATCCGCTTATGAAATATGATGAAGAGGAGTTCCTTATTGAGACAAGCGGGGTTATGGATAAGCTCGATCTCGATTTGTCGCTGTGGCACCCCAATTACGACGGCGAAACCGACGAATCCGCTGCGCGTGTAAGAGGCAGGCTGTATTCAAAGCTTAAACGGCTTGACCACGTTTTTATTCCGGGCGGAGACCCCGGAAAACTGCCTGCCGCCGATTTTGTTTCAAGATGCAGGGCTGTGTCAAAAGAGATGAAAAAAAGCCATCCGCAGGCAAAAATGTGGGCGTCTGCCCAAGCGCCGCACGAAATTCCGACCTGGGGTGAGGATTTTGTAAAAGCGATGTCGGATGAGCCTGAGGAGATATACGGCATTATTTACGGGCCGAATCACGCTATGCCTCTTGATGAGCTGTGCAGGCGCATTTCCCGCAGATACCCTGTGCGCTTTTATCCCGACATCACTCACAATGTCAGGTGCGAATACCCGGTGCACTTTGAAAAGGATGACTGGCATTACGCTCTCACAACCTGCCTCGGCAGGGAATGCACAAATCCGAGGCCGCTTGAATACGCTCATCTTTACGCGATAACCCGCAATTATGTGTGCGGCAGCGTTAGCTATTCTGAGGGTATCACAGACGATGTTAATAAAGTTCTCTGGTCATGCCTTGACTACAGCGGCAATATTACAGCCGAAGAAGCAATCGCCGATTACTGCCGCCTGTTTTTCTTCGGGGCGGATACCGACGGCATTGCGCGCCTTATATTTATGCTTGAAGAAAACTGGACCGGCTCCCCGGCTCAGAACGGCACGATTGATAAAACATATGAAGGTTTTGTTTCCGCCCTTTCGGAGTTTCCGTTTCTCGGCGAAAACTGGCGTTTTGTGCAGCTCTTTATGCGCGCGCAATGTGATAAGCTTGTGCGCGAGCGCCTGCTGTATGAGCAGGGGCTGCTCATTGAAGCTGAGTCCCTTTTTGCAATCGGGAAAAATGATGAGGGGCTCGCTGTGCTTGGCAAAGATTATCCCGGGGAGTATAAAAAGCTCCGTGAGGATATTGAAATATCTGCCCGCTTCCTGTTTGAGAGAATCGGTCTGCAGAGCGAAGTGGAGCGCTATTTTGCCGATAATCCCGAACGCGGCGCTGTGCTGAACACAATAGATCTGCCCGTAACAGACAGGGCTTTTATCCTGCGCAAGGCTGCAGAAAACGGATGTGAAGACCTGCTTAAATATTTCCGCAGGAGTGAGGGCGCGGCATACCATTATTCCGTTGCTCTCGACGGCGTTCCCGATGCTCAGCAGGGTGAACCCTATCACAATTTTATGGGGGACAGACCCGCGGTCAATAACGGCACTCTGCCGACTGCTCTTTTCAATGTGTTTGATAATTACACCTTTTTGCACACTGCGCGGGGCCTTGATGATTCGCGCAGCTATAAGCTGAGGGCTGTCTATCTCGACCGCAGGCTTGAAGGCGCCCGTCTTGAAATCAGAGCGGGAAATCATACGGTTTATTCCGGAGCACAGTTCGGTGAAGCGGATGAAGAGTTTGACCGCGTTTACGGAAACCCGGGGTTCGTTTCGGCTCTTTATGATATTCCCCGGGGCTGTGTGAAAAGCGGAGAGCTTCGTCTTGAGTTTTCCGAACCGACTATGGGAGTTATGATTGCCGAAATCTTCATACTGTAAAACAGCCGCGGCAGGATTTCAAATCCTGCCGCGGTATTTGTCTTTATTGCCGCTTTAAAAATCAGCCCGCTATCTTTGCGGTTGCGGCTTTGTAAATAGCCGCAATAAGTTCGCCGATAAATCCGAAATTAATCTCCGCTTTCGGGAAACGGCCTTCATATCCGAGCTTATCCGCGATGAATTTTGCGACCTGAGTGTTTTTTACTGCCGCTCCGTCCTTCACAAGCTCATCCGAGCCGTAAACAAGCAGAGGTACATCGGTGTTTGTATGCCCGTCGGAAGTGTATTCGTAGCACTTCTTTTCTTCGTTGTATGTTATACCGCCTGTTTCGTGATCGGCTGTTACAATCACTATGGTATTGCCGTCTTTCTCAGCAAATTCAACAGCTTCTTTTACCGACTTATCAAATTCCGTAAATGCGTTGAACATACCTTCCTTGTTGTTGGCGTGGCTGTTTTTATCTATGTGAGCGCCTTCGACCATAAGGAAAAAGCCGTTGTCGTTATCCAGCTTTTCAATAGCGCAGGATGTAAGCGCGCTCAGGGGCGCGGCGCTCTCAGAGCCGTCGTCATAATATATGCATCCGGATATGGCGGCGAAAGATCTGCCGGATTTTTCCGTCTCCTCAATTTCGCTGAGAGTCTGAGCGTAAGTCCAGCCTGCCTTTTCAAACTCTTCTTTTTTCGAAAGCCCGTTATCTGCCGCCCAGATAATATCAAGCCCGGAGCTTTTTTGCTGCTCAGTGATTTCTTCGGCAAGTTCTCTTTTGTAAGTGTGCGCGCTGAAGCCCGCGGGTGTGGCGCCCGAATTGAGGTCGGAGGTTACTATTCCCACCTTTTTGCCCAGGGATTTTGCTACCTCGCTGACATTTGTATAAGTGCAGAGCGTTGCGCCGTTTCCGTCTATAAGCACAGCCAGAGAGCAAAGATTGCTGTTATAAACTTTTCTTCCGCATGAAAGTGCCGTAGCGCCGGCGGCGGAATCTGTGGTGCCGCTGAGTGAGTCGGTCTGCGAATAGCCTCGATACGGAAGAGTATCGGTAAATGCCTCGTAGCCGAGCTCGTCTTCGGTCCATTTTATGCTGTTTTCGCCCATACCGTCGCCTATTAACAGTATTACGTTTTTTACATCTTTTATAATGACTATTGCCGAGGCGGCGTAGGAAACGCAGGATATTATTATCGCAAGCGCGCATACGAGCGACATTGCTTTAAGAAGTTTTTTGCTTTTCATATTATTGCCTCACATTTTTTATATTTTCAGCAGGCACTCATATAAGCGCCTGCTGACAAGTCAATTATTTACGTGGACCGTTAAATCCGTTTTCCTCCTGGAATTTCGCGATTTTGTCAATAACTCCGAGAATCACATCGAAGCCTGTGCCGACGGTTTCGGGCTCGAATCTGTCGGAGGTGTCTCTCCAGGTGTGGTAGTAATAGGTGAGTATGGGATTCTGAGCGGCAAAGGTAACCGACTTGATGCCGGCCTTTGTCATCGGTGTGCTGTCGCATCCGCCTACAGGATTATGAATGCATCCGCCTGTTTTGCTTTCGATTTCAAGCTCTGCGAAGGTTTCCTTGAACATTTCTTCAAGATCTCTGTCAAATCTTGTGAACTGCCAGTCATCCTTGATGACAACCTCAAAATAATCCTTGTCTGCAACAGAGTCAATGTTTATATTCCAGGCGTTGTCAAGAATGGGCTCGCCTTTATGCTGCTCGGTGAAAGCCATTGAACCTCTCAGACCCGCTTCCTCGGAGCCGCAGTTAAAGTCTATGATACGGCAGTTTGGGGGCATCTTGTCAGGATTCTCTTTGAAGTATTTCATTACCTCGTAGCTGAGAGCTATGCCGGAGGCGTTGTCCATTGCGCCTTTTGAAGCGTTTCTCGGGTCGGGGTCAGCCCACATTATTACGAAGCAGCAGCCGACCGCGCAGATTATAGGCACAAAGAGCATAATATTGAAGAACACATTGAAGCCCGCGGAGCTGAGAATATTATATGCCCACTCGCTCTCAAACACTGTGTATGAGCCGTAAACTATTGCCATAAAGATTGAGTAAAATGCCATAAGGAAGAAGCATACAGCGCCGAAGCCAACCTTGCCGTAGGTGGCGATTATGCCTTTTATTTCATTGTCTCTGTGCTTGAAAGCGTGCTCGGAGTGCTTCCAGCACCAGCTTGTATCGGTGTGACCGGAGAGAATGATAGTGTAATCATAGTTGCCGTCGGGAGGAGTCAGCTCGCCGTAAACATTCTGTGAGATTTCTCTCTTGAAAAACATGTCAAAGCATGTGCTGTAGAGGAAAACGCTTGAAATTAGCCAGATGATTACGAGCAGACCGAGACCTGCCATAGCAAACCAGAGTGAAGGAATGTGGCGTGCGAAATATGAAGCGACACACAGGATTATGCCTGCATAGCCGGCGTAGGGAATACCTCCTATTGAAGCTCTCGGCGAAACGGCGAATTCCTCTTTAACGGGCTTTATGCCTATTTCTCTGAGCTTGCCTGCCATATAGTCGGCAAATTTCTTTTCACCGTCCGAGCCGGGAAGGCGGGACCCGATTTCCTTTTCGGCGTGCTGAATAATTTCAAACGCCTCGTCTGCATATTTTTTGCTTTCAGGTTTCATAATATACCCCCAAAAAATCAATCTAAAGATTATTTTACATTATTATTCGTGCAATTACAAGAGATAAACAGATTAAATTTTAATTTATTTGTCTATATTGACTATCCGGTAACAGAAGGTGTAAAATAAAACAAAGAGAGAAACGCGCTCAAAATAAATCTTGAAAGGAGGCGGCTTTTATGAAAAAGATTATATCCGCTGTGCTGTGCACGGCGCTTTTGATTGGTGCCGCCTCGGCGGGCCTGTGTGCCCGCGCCGGCAGATCGCCCGAGGTTTACAGCTGCGTTTACAGCAACGACGGTTATTCATACAGAATATTTGACACGCAGGGGAACGATGTCACCGATGCGCTCGGCTCATCTCACACGGCAGGGTCCGGTTCAAAGAAGGCCGGCTCAAAAAGCCGCTCTTCTCTTCCTTCATCATATTCCTCACGGGATGCCGGAGTGCTGCCTGAGGTAAAAGACCAGGGCAGGGCGGGCTGCTGCTGGGCCTTTGCCGCACTGACCGCTCTTGAGGCGGACGCTGTTTCAAAGGGATATATGGCCAGAAACGAAAAGAGCTTTTCGCCGTCACATCTTACGTGGTTTACCCACACTCTGCCCGTGTCGGAGGATGACCCGCATTACGGCGAGGGTCTGTTTGCCGCAAGCCCTTATATGACCGGAGGCAACTATGTTTTCGCGGGCTCCACCCTCTCCGAGTGGAGCGGGATAGCCGACCGTAATGATTATCCTTACTTCCCGTCTTATATATCTCTGATGAGCAACCTGCCTGAAAGCGGCAGATATGACCGCGGCTCGGGGTTCATTGTTGACGATATTTCCGTGCTCAAAGACACGGAAAGCATAAAGATGTGGATAATGGAGCACGGCGTTTGCACCGCCGCGCTGTATTACAGCACTGCCTATGAGAACTCCGCAACCTGCGCCTATTATGTGCCTTCATACGCCGGCGTAATAAACCATAATGTTTCAATTGTCGGCTGGAATGATAATTACCCTGCGTCAAACTTTCTTCACACTCCGCCGTCTGACGGCGCATGGCTTGTGATGGACAGCTGGGGTACTTCAAAGCACAACGGCGGCTTCTACTGGCTCTCTTATGCCAATCCCGATACAACCTACACGGCGGGCTTTGCTTTAAGGGAGAGCGGAAACCTTTATCGCAATTATTCTTATAACGGTGCGCCGTATGAGCAGTTTCTCGGTTTCGGCACACCCGAAGTTTCTTTTGCCAATGTTTTCACCGCGGATGGCTGCGAAAAAGTCAGCGCCGTTTCGTTTTGGTCTTTCGGCACAGCCGATACCGTTACAGTGGATGTTTACGCCGGTGTCGGCTCATCCTCTCCGGTCAGCGGCACGCCCGATTCAAGCGAAGCAGTATATAATGTGCCGGAGGGCTTTCATACCGTTGATCTTACAGTCCCTGTTAATGTTTCGCCCGGTGACAGGTTTTCTGTTGTGATTTCAATTCAGAACTCCTCGGCAGAAGCCATCTTTCCCATAGAGGGAATATATTCCGAGCCCGAGCCGGATGAGCCCGAGCCGGATGAGCCCGAGCCGGATGAGCCTGAGCCGGAAGAGCCTGAGCCGGAAGAGCCCGAGGACGGCGTGTGTTTCACATCCGCTCAGGGGCAGAGCTTCGCGTTTAACGGAGTGGGCTGGGATGATTTAGGAGAGTCATACGGCAATCTGTATATTCAGGCTTACACTGAGTGCCGTCATCCGTATGAGCTAGTAAAGGTTGAACCTACCTGCACTCTTGACGGCTACAGCGCGGATATTTGCCCGCAGTGCTCAGCCGAATATTCAAGAGTAATCATTCCCGCTATGGGTCATTCATACGGCGAGTGGTCCGATTTTAAGGACGACGGCTCAAGATATATCAGCAGACGTTACTGCAGCGTTTGCGGCGATTACGAAGAAAGAAGCTACAGCAAAGGTCAGAACCGATTATCTCTTGACAGACTTCTTAAAATGATATTTGATCGAATTCTTGCCGCATTTTACGCGCTGTTTGAGGGAAGATAGAATGAATATTCAGGTTATCAGAGCGCAGGAAACCTGGCAGCGCGCCGGTGCGTATTATGTTCGCATACAGGGCATGGCGCGCCGGCACGGCATAACTCTGCGCCGCGAATTTGATGAACACGATACGCCGGACACAAAATACATTGTTCTTACGGATAATGATTTCCCCGTCGCTACCTGCCGCTTTTATCCGCTTGAGAGCGGCAGCGCAATGATTGGCAGAGTAGTTGTGTTGCCGGAGTACAGGGGCAGGGGGCTCGGCAAACGCGTGATTGAGGAAGCCGAAGACTGGCTTATCTCAACAGGTGTAACAAAAGCGGTTGTTGAGAGCCGCGATGTTGCCGTCGGCTTTTATAAAAAACTCGGATACACCGTTAAGGACGGAACCGTTATTCACGGCGACACATTTGACTGCGTGCGTATGGAAAAGGCTCTGCGCTGAATTCCACGGCGCGTAGGTGGCTTTTCACCGGATTATGTGTTAGTATTCCGGTGAAAGGAGGCACTATGTATGGACAGATACGTTACCGGAGCCGTCATACGCAGGCTTCGTGAGAGCAAGGGCCTGACTCAGGAGGAGCTTGCCGGCAGGATTTTTGTCAGCGGCAAAGCGGTCAGCAAATGGGAAACCGGTCAGGGCTTTCCGGATATCAGTCTTCTTGAGCCGCTTTCAAAGGCGCTCGGCATTTCGGTTATCGAGCTTTTATCCGGCGAAAGCATAAGCAACCGCAATATCTCATCAAATATGACAAAGTGCAAAATATATGTATGCCCTGTCTGCGGAAATGTTATACAGTCCGCAGGGGAGGCGGTAATCAGCTGCTGCGGCATAACGCTGCCCGCGTGCCGCCCGGAACCGGCGGATGAGGAGCACGGCATCAGCGCTCAGATATCAGATGACGAATACTGTGTCACGGTAAATCATCCTATGGAGAAGGGGCATTTCATTTCGTTTATTGCCGCCGTTTCGGATAACGGAATTCAGTTTATCCGCCTGTATCCCGAGGGCAGTGCTCTGGCGAGATTCAGAATCAGCCGCGTTAAAATAATCTATGCTTACTGCAACAGGCATGGACTGTTTGAGATAAAGATTTAATTTGTTTTGTTCGAAAAATATATCCTGATACCACAGACAGGACCCGCAGGGTAAATTTACCCCGCGGGTCTGTTGTTTTTCTTGATTTTGACTTACGCGCGCGTTATAATATTTATATATTTGCTCAGCAGGTTATAAAGGGTGCGGGCAAAGACGGAGGAAATAAAAATGAAATACCGTTCAATGAAAAAACTCGGGCTGAAGCCATCTGCATTCGGGCTCGGCTGTATGCGCTTTAACGGTGACGCTTCGGGCGACAGCACAATAGACGAGCAGAAGGCCATTGCTCTTATCCGCCATGCTGTTGACGGCGGAGTGAATTACCTTGATACTGCATACACGTATCTTAACAAAACTTCCGAAATCGTCGTGGGTAAAGCCCTGCGTGACGGTTATCGCGAAAAGGTAACAATCGCCACAAAAATGCCTCTCGGCGCGGTTAAGGATCGCAGCAGTATGGAGGCGGTACTTGCCGAGCAGCTCAGAAAGCTGCAGACGGACCATATAGACTTTTATCTTATGCACGGGCTTGACAGAAAAGAGTGGGAGGCGTTCAAAGCAATAGGAGCCCCCGAATTTTTCGAGGATATGAAGCGGGAGGGAAAAATCCGTTTCAAATGCTTTTCGTTCCACGGCCCTTACGAGGATTTTGAATACATTCTCAATGATTATGACTGGGATATGGTTCAGATTCAGTATAACTTTATGGATGTTGACAATCAGGCCGGCACACGCGGCCTTAAACTGGCGGGGGAGAAGGGGATACCCGTTGTTATTATGGAAGGTCTGCTGGGCGGCCGCCTCTCCGGAGCTCCCGAAAACGTGCAGGCGCTTTATGACGCTTTTCCCGTTAAACGTTCGCCTGTTGAGTGGGCGTTCCGCTGGCTTTGCAACCACCCGGAGGTTTCAGTTGTTCTTTCCGGCTGTAATGAAAAGGAACAGATTGACGATAATCTCCGTATCTTTGATACCGTGCAGGCAGGCGTTATGGATGCAGATGAACTGAGACTTATGGAAAATGTGCAGAAGGCTTATCACGACCGCACAAAAATCGGCTGCACCGGCTGCAAATACTGCATGCCCTGCCCCAATGAGGTTAATATCGCGGGGATTTTCTCCGCCTGGAACAATATTTCGCTCTACTGTCTTGACCCCGCTGAGGATTGGGGGCTTAAGCGCATAAAAGAAAACAATAACGGCGCGAATATGTGCATAGGATGCGGTGCCTGTGAGGCGGCCTGTCCGCAGCAACTGCCGATTATTGAGCAGCTCCGTAATGCTTGGAGCGAGCTGAAATAAAACAATCCGGGCGCGTGCCGCGGGTTCGTATCAAAAAAGAAAACGGTGAAATATGAAACGGATTATGTTTGTATGCCTGGGCAATATCTGCCGCAGTCCCATGGCCGAAATCATCTTCAGGGATATGGCGGAAAGAGCGTGCAGAAGCAATGAGTTCATTATCGCTTCAAGCGCCACGAGCGATGAAAATGTTATCGGCGGCAGCGGCGCGCCGGTTTACCCGCCGGCAAGAAAGATTTTAGCGCAGCACGGTCTGTCGTCGGAAGGCAAGAGAGCCGTTCAGCTTAAATCCGCCGATCTCAAAAAATATGATATGTTTATCTGTATGGACAGAAGCAATATGCGCGGCGTTGTCCGCATTCTCGGGCCCGGATGCGCCGGTAAGGTCAGCCTGCTTATGGATTACACCGGCAGACCCGGAGATGTTTCCGATCCCTGGTATACAGGTGACTTTGAGACAGCCTACAGAGATATTTACGAAGGGTGCAGCGGTCTTCTCGAATACCTGACAAAATAGTTTTCGGAGGCTTTTGTTTATGAAAAATTTTGAAATAGGCAAATATGAATACAGCGTTGTCTGTGACGGTACTGCGTCCGACACGCAGGTAACCTTCCTCAGAGAGGGTAACAGGCTTTCTGTCGGCATAACCGCTCTTAACGACAGGCCCCGGTTTGTTACGGTGAAATGGACTTTTGATACCGATGAGGAGCTGTATGTGCTGGGCGATGCCTGGGAGCGCAGTTACGGCGACCTGTGTTTTCTGAAGCTTTCTGATAACAGCAGGACAATGCCGTGGTATTTCGCCGCAACCGATAAAACCGAGACCTATTGCTTCGGAGTGAAAACGCAGCCTGAGGCTTTCGTCGGCTTCACCTATGACCGGAGCGGTATCACGGCAAAAATAGACTGCCGCAACGGCGGCTCGGGCGTGAAGCTGTGCGGCAAATCGGTGAGCCTGTGCACATTCGTGTTTGAGCATTACCGCCTGCCTCCTTTTGAGAGCCTTTGCGAGTACTGCAGAGTCCTGTGTGATAACCCTCTTTTGCCCGGTGAAAAAATATACGGCGGAAACAACTGGTATTATGCCTACGGCGAAAGCAGTTTTGAAGAGATAGAGAGCGATGCGGCGTTGCAGGCGGAGCTTGCGCAGGGTATTGCCGAAAAACCGTTTATGGTTGTTGATGACGGATGGGAGGTTAATTCCTGTAAAGGACCTTATGAGCCGAACGAAAAATTCCGCGATATGAAAGCTCTTGCCGGGAGAATAAAATCCGCAGGCGCAAGGCCCGGTATCTGGGTAAGGCTTCTTGATAATCTGTCATCGGATATCACTCCCGATATGCGAATAATGCGCGGGGGAAAAAGAGAATACCTTGACCCTACAGACGAGAGAGTCAAGTCTTTGATAAAAAACGATATAGAGAAAATCAAAGGCTGGGGATATGAGCTTCTCAAGCACGACTTTTCAACCGTTGACCTTTTCGGCGATTACGGCTTAAGACTTCCGGATACAATCACAAATTATGATGATTGGCATTTCCGCGATGAAACCAGAACCAACGCTCAGATTGTGCTTGATTTATACAGACTTATCAGGGAAGCCTGCGGAGATATGCTCATTATCGGCTGCAATACGGTCTCACACCTTTGCGCGGGGCTTGTGCATATGAACCGGACCGGCGATGACACAAGCGGCAGGGAATGGGAACGAACCCGCAAGATGGGTGTCAACACTCTCGCTTTCCGCCTGGCGCAGAATAAGGCGTTTTACCTTGTCGATGCGGACTGCGTAGGCATTATCGGCGACAGTATTCCATGGGAGAAAAACAGGCAGTGGCTCGATTTGCTGTCAAAAAGCGACACTGCGCTTTTCGTTTCCTGCGCGTCGGTAAGCGATGAGCAGCGTTCAGATCTGGCAAAGGCTTATCTTGAAGCGCAGAAAGATCACGAAATAAAGCCGGTTGATATTTACGAAAACCCGGTGCCTTCGGAATGGATTATAAACGGCAAAAAAGTGAACTACAGCTGGTTTTGAGAGAATAAATACTGTACTGAGGAGGAGTTACCGTTGAAAGTATGGCAAAAAGCGCTATTTATAATCGTGCTCGTGATTTTTGTGGCAATATCGGTCACAATATCGCTCATCTCTCTTTCGAGACCGCCCTATAACTACAAGGAAGAGACCGCCGCCGGCGGAAACGAGGCTCTCAGCGGCTGGGTTTTTTCGAGCTTTAACGGAAATGTCGAAACCAAAAAGCTGACCATTGACTTCGTGCGCGACCGCAACGGCGAAAACCCTGATAAATCAAAACCCGTCACGGCCATAGGCCACTTCGCGGTGAATGCCGATGAATATGTCGAAGAAATCGTAATAGGCAAAACCGTCCGGAGCATAGACGAAAGGGCCTTCTACAACGCAAAGAAACTGCAGAAAGTAACCGTTGACCCCGAAAACGAGTGGTTCAAGGACGTTGACGGCGTGCTTTACAGCAGGGACGGAAAGAGGCTCATTCTCTACCCCGTTTGCTACGGTCAGACTCCGACGGACGTTGAGGAGGAATTCACTTACCCCGACACCTACACCGTGCCCGACGGCGTTGAAAAAATAGGCACCTTTGCCTTCCTTAAAAACGAGCACCTGCGCGATGTCACCCTGCCCGCCTCGGTAAAAGAGATTGGCGACATGGGCTTTTTCGGCTGCTCGCGCCTCGGCTCCTATGATTATGACGCAGAGAGTGACTCACTTGCGGGCACCGGCTTTACCCTGCCCGACGGCGTTGAAAAAATCGGAGCGGACGCGTTCTCAAAGTGCGGCAACATCGCCCCCTGTTTCTACATTCCCGCATCCGTCAAGGAGATAGGCAACAACGCCTTCTTCTCCTGCACGGGCATGAAATATATTCTGCTCGGAGCAAAGGACGAAAACAGCATCACCCTCGGTGCCGCCTGGCTGCCCAAAAACGTGAAGGCAGGTCCTATGTGGAAAAAGGCCGAGCCTCAGTTCGGCAAAGAGCGCAGCGACACGGATGAACTCATAGAGATCTACAAAGCCGAACGGCTTGAAAAACTGAGAGAGGAGGCACAGAACAATGGCTGAAAACAGCGGTAAAGTAAAAGCTTTTTTCGGTAACGTAAAAAAATACTGGAAAGAGCCCGCCCCCGGTAAATATGTGCCTTATAAAGAGTACCTCTCAATTTTCGGTGCTGTCGGCGGCGACTACACGCTCAAATATCTGTGCGGCTTCCTTTCATTCGGCACGGGCTGCTATCTGGTAGCGTTCTATTATCAGATTCCCTTGCTCACCTTTGCTGCGATAAACACATTTTTCATTGCTACAAGATACCTGTGGGATATCCTCTCAATGGGTGTTGACGCAAACCTCGGCTTTCTGCCGAAAAAGATAGAGCGCAAATATTTCGCGGTTTATCTTTCCTTTGCCCTGCTGGGTGTGCTTATGCTAATATTCAACTTTGCCGCGTTCCTGCCCGCAAACGCGCAGCGCTTCCTCGGCTCAAGGTGGGCGGGTCTTGACGCGGTGAATATCTTCAAGATTTTCGGCGCGTATTTCCTGGTAAACGGCTGGGGAGGATTCCGCAGCATCATTATTCGCAAGCTCCTGCTCAAAAAGCTCGGGCGCTATAAGCTCTTTGCCTATTCAAACATTGTGCAGGGCGTTATTGTAGCGATGCTCATCTGCTGGCTGCCGCTCTACAAGCTGCCTATGACCGAGCGTGTGTGGAAGCTCTTCCTGTTATTCCAGTTCTACTCAATGTTTACCTTCATCGGCCACACCGAAAAGATGGCGAAGCATATCAGCCCCGACCAGTCCGAGAGGCTGTTTGTAAACTCCTACCCCATCAAGATAAGCCACCTTGTGCAGAACATAGTCAATTTCCTTCTGCCCACAATCGCGGGCGCGATGTTTGTTGACGGCATCAGGGATATCAATATGTTCAAATACCTCCTGCCTGTCTTCTTCATAGTCAGCGCGGCGATTATGTTCATAAGCGTCGGCGGCATCAAGGAGCGCATACCCGCCCCGCCGGTTGAGAAAAAGGAGTATTACTCATTCTGGACCTGCATAAGCGGTATTATGAAAAA
>JAEELT010000117.1 GCA_016282855.1 Clostridiaceae bacterium
CGGGGGTATATGACTGAAAAGCGCCGTTCAGCTTGTGCGCATGCGAATATACAGGCATCCAGCCGCTGCGCCAGTCGGTGTTTCTGTATTCAAAAAACGGCTCGTATTCGATTTTCTCCGCAGGAAGCTCCATTTTACCGGAAGTCATCACCATCGCTGGATGCCAGGCGTAGCATTTGTAACCGCAGAAATCCTCAAGGAATGTATGAACGCCGTAGAGAGTTCCGCGGCCGCCCGCGCCGAAAATGGCAAGACCGCCGTCGAACGGAGCAATAACATACGAATCGGTGGCTTTGTCTCTGAGGTCATCGGCCGTGTCATAAACGGAGGTTGCTCCGACACAGAATTTAAACCCGTCAAACGGCTGATCGTCCGTGATTATTTCATAAACGCGTTCATTAAGATAATACAGATAATCCTGCAGCGTTTCCGCGGCATACATTTCCGCAGCGGAAGCGTTTGCGGAAACAACTATCGCGTATTCCTCTTCACCCGCCTGCGCCGGCGCGATTAAAAAGGGAAAAGAAACTGCCGCAGCCAGCACTATAAGCAAAAAGCTTTTTACAGCGATTCTGAACTTCTTCATGGAGATCACCTCCGTTCCAAATATTTTAAAAGTACCGGAAAATCCCTTATTACTTAACAGTAATTTCATAAACATCTAATTCTTCCTCTTCGTCTGCAAGCACAAGAATATCTGCAATCAATACTCTTGATAAGCATTTCGTAACGTACTCCCTATTTATGCCGGATGCTTTTCGTTTTCTTTTCTCTTTTTTAATCCTTTCAGGCAAAGAACCGATATAAGCGCGCCGGCAGCAAGACCCGCCGCGGCGATTTTGCGTATTACTGACATATCGGCACCTCCGGTGAAATGATAAAAGGGCGGGGGAGCGGCTCGCAAAAATCATTTTTGAGCACTATTTCCCCATATTAAAAATATTATACTGCACGCGCGAATTATAATCAAGTAAAAAACCGCCCTGAATGGGCGGTTTCATAATAGTATTGAATTGTGAGCCGGCTCTTAATAAAACTGTGTGTAGCCGATGTCAAAATCCGTGATTTCGCCGTTTTCGTCAAGCGAGAGAATGAGCGAATAATCATCGTTGAATTCCATCGTAACGAAACCTGCAAAGCCTTCCGTTTCGGCAAATTCGGGAGAAACTTTCAGAGTGTATTTATCGGTGATGATCTGCGGAGTTTCGCCGTCAAGGCTGTCATAGTCCGGCTCCGGCAGACCGTATTTCTCCGAAAAGTCTTCGGCCTCCTGCATGCTGTTAAACTGAATGATGAACGCCGCGGTCAGATACCACTGCCTGCCGCTTTCATCTTCGGTGTAACACACGGTATGCTTCCCCGCGCGGAACTGGAGCGGCACGACATCCTGCAAATCGCCGACATCGGACACCTCGATATTGTTAACCTTTTCCGCAACGGGCTCCGTTATGAACTCCTCGGGATTGCCGTTTAAAAAGCCGTAAAGGCGCATAAGCCCCTCTTCGGCATAATATATGGCTGATTCCGCCGCCCACCTGTCATCAGTGGTATGATACGCTATGTATTCCACAGTGCTGCCGGGCAGATATTCTTCAATATAGATATTGCCCGCCTTGCCGTCGCTGATTTCGGAAAAGCTTATAGAAACGCCGTCTGTATCCGCGTTCACCCAGTCGAGCTCGCCGGTGTCTTCAAAACGGGAATATGTGAGAGCGAGATCCTTTCCGCTTTTTGTCTGAGTATAATAATCATAGCGGTTTTCGCCCTGATCGACGGAAACGGAGTAAACTTTTTCTCCGCGGGAGTTATACCACTCATCGGTTTTAGTGCCGGTCTCTTCATCCGTGACCGTCTTTTTTGTAAGCCCTTTGAAATCGGGCATCAGATTAAAATCAACAGCGCAGTCCGCTATAACATCATCGGGATGCGGGCAGACTGAAAACAGAGTTTTCACATCCTCCGGGCAGACGAGCTCGCGTTTTTCGGCCGAAGCCGTTTTCCCCGCGCACGATGAAACGGCAAGCAGGAGAACGAAAACGCAGATTAATGATAAAATTTTACGCATAATCCTATTCCTTCCGGGCATTTGCCCCGGCTGTATTTTACGCGCCGCGGAGCATTCTCCGGCGCGGTGAGGTTTGATTAATTATACTCCGCGTGAAAAGCGAAATCAAGTAGGGCACGAACAATGTGGAATTCGAAACTTGCCTTCCCCTTGAGGGCGCGGGTGTCCGGTGGACACCTTCGTGAAACGAAAGCGCCGACCGATATCAGCTCAGAGCCATCCTTCTGCGCAAGCTCACAGGCCATTAGGACCCTGTTTTCACAGGTGCCGTCCTCGTGAAGGGTTATTGCTCTCGGACCCCAGTTAATCTTTCTGAGAAGAATGTGGGGCTTGATGCTCGGAGTGTTTATGATTTCAACGCCGTCGATTTCAACGGTAAAGCTGTTGTAGTGATCGTGGCCGCAGAAGATTGCGCGCGCATCACCGTTTTTGCTCATTGCGTCAATCTGACCGTGACAAAAAGGTGACACAATTGCCTAATATTGTAATTAAATTAAATATATATAAAAAATTTTTTGGATTAAAAACTATCGGCCTGTTATCGGGTTAAAGCCGGAAAAAAAGCTTGCTGACAGTAACGCAAAAACATCTTTTTTCAGGCAATAAAAACACCCTTCGAAGCATTAAAAAAACGCTCATCTGATGATGAGCGTTTTTTGATTGTATCAGGCGAAATCCGGATTTATGTCAGAAGCCGTGGCCGCCGCCACCGCCGTGGCCTCCTCCCCCGCCTCCGCCACCACCGCCGCCTCCGCCGTGGCTGCCGCCGCCGGAGGAGCTGACGGTCACTTTATCGTTGATAAAATGAGTTCTCACAGTAAGAGGCAAATCGGTTCTGATTCCGTCAAGGTCGCGGCCGTTTATATCTTTTGAAAGACCTGGAAGACGCCTCTGAGCGATTACGATGATTATACATATTATCATCGCGACTCCAAACGAAATAAAGCCGGAAGCTATGTATTTCATCGGCGTAAAGATTTTGCCGCCTTCAAGCAGAGCGACAATCTGGCCGACGCTCTCACTCGCGCAGGCGTAGTAATCCCCTTTTGACGCGAGCCTGTATGTGTTGTCTGTTATTTCGTCTGCTTTGCGGCTGCTGATTGTTTCATAGATTTCTCCGTCAGAGTAAATGTAGATATTTCTAAGCAGCATATCTATGACAAATATTACTCCCGAATCGTAACCGAATAATGAGGTGTAAAGCTCCGCGGCGAACAAATCCGTGCTGCCGTAAGGGTGATACGCAGCCGTAACCACCGCGGCATTTCCGTAAGGCAATATGGATTCAAGCTGCTTTACAAGCTCTTCTTTCTGAGCGCCGGAGAAAAGGCCGGCATCGTCTTGAACAAAAGCGCGGTATCCGCCCCGGGAGTAAGTGTAAGGATTATCGTACGCTTCGGATGTGTCGTTTTCCGCATATACCGCAAGGCCGGAAACAGCAAAAACAAGCATTGCTGCAAGAAGGGCCGCAGATATTCTTTTAATCATCCTGCGCCGCCCCCTTTCTTGTGAAAAGATCGGGAACGGGATGAGTGCACAGGCGGTCAAACAAGCCGATTACGCTCAGACAGTTGACAATCACCGCCGCCTGTGAAATAATTGCCGCCGCTACATAGAAGTAATCCTGAATGGGCTTTTCGGTATTCAGAATCAGGCAGGCCGCAATTACCGCGACTGAGAGAACGGAGTTTATCATAAACTTCATAAATGAGCTGTCGGAATTTATGAGCAGGATTATGCCCGCCATCGCCGCGGCGCATATAAGCAGAGAAACAAGGCAGATTATAACGGGGAGCGCAGGCAGAATTCTGACCGACTTAATAAAAGAAAATGCGTGAAACGAAATAAACGCAACTGCGACAAGAGTTGAAACAGATGAAATGTTTTTCAGCTTTTTCTTTGCCTTGCCGATTACGGGGCTTTCCGGCTTTTTAAAATGCGCCGATATTGTGCCGGCCTCTCGCTTATAAACTCTGCTTGCGGCAAAGAGCAATACTGTAAGCGATAAAGCGAGTATCACGCAGCAGATTCCGGAGAGCACGCCTGCGGATATATACCCGAAGAGCTGCGAAGAGAGAGCGAAAAGAACAAGAGTTATAATGAAAACGCCTGCGAAAAACCTGCCTTTTGACACGGGCAAATCCATAGCCATTTTCCCGGTCTGCCCGTTTGCAACAGCGTAAGCGATTCTGCCGTGTTTCATTTTGCGTGTCATAAACCACACGGGGTATAAATCCGCTCTTACGCCTGAGGTTTTTACAACCTTCGCCAGCTTATCATCATCAAAATCGTGCTCTATGTCTTTTTTTACGGTAGATTTTTCAATGGCTTCCTTCAGCTCATCAACGGCTTCCCCGGTAACTTCTCCGGAATAAACATTGCTGCTTACAGACGGGATATCCGCATAAAAATCGCCGAGATAACCTTCTTTGAATGTGACGGCTTCGGAGTGGACATAAGGCGCAATTGCGGCGGAAAAGCTGTCATCAAAAACCGCGCTGGCGTCTCTCACGATGTTTTCGGAATATCCGCCTGCGGTTGAAACCTCATTGGCGTATGTCACATGATGATGTTCGTTGCCCTTGTTGAAATCGTGATGAGCTTCGGTATAAAAAGTTCCCTGCTCATAGTCCACCCTGTAATTGTAGTGAGGCACATAAACTCCTCTGAAGCTGTTTTCGCCTTCCTGCGACCTGTAATCCTTCGGTATAAAAAGCTTATGTGAGATATACTTTCCGAACATTTCAATAATATCTTCTTTAGTATATCTGAACGGTATAATTTTGTTTGTTTCAAAAATCCCGGTTCTGGAGGGAATCATAGACTGATTGCCGCAGTAAGGGCAAAACGCAGTAGCCTGCTCATCCGGCACAGCGAGCTGCGCGCCGCAGGATTTGCACAGGTAAAAAGTGGTTTCGTATGTGTGCTCTTCGGCATTTATATCGTTGTTGTAACCGGATACGGGAATCATTGAATCGCAGGAAGCGCAATGAAGCATCTGAGCCTTGATATCAAAATACATTCCCGCCCCGCAGTTAGGGCATTTAATCATTTTTCAGTCCTCTTTCATCTGTGATTTAATAAACAGGCATCGAACAAATAAGTGCCGCGTCATTTGTTCGCCCATCTGCCGAATCCGATAAGCAAACGGAAAACCAGGATTCTGAAAAAACGGTATATCAGGAAACAGGCTGTCCCGATTAACGGCGAGAGCCAAAGGGGTTTTCCGATAATAAGCAGCACTATCAGCGCCACGGCGGAAAACAGCGCTGTCATCCTTAAAGCAAAAAACAGATATGTTACACCGAAAACGGTTTTTCCGATCAGTTCTTCTCTTCTGTCATCTTTCATTGTCAAGCCTCTGTAAAAAAGATTTATTTACCGCTTAAATCTTATCATTTATAAACTCTTCCGTCAAGCAATTACCTGTGCCTCTTATGCGAAAACCGCCCATCTGTGATGAGCGGTTTTTTACTGTGAAAAGCAGTTTGCCGGGGTTTCTGAAGAAGTAT
Organism: Clostridiaceae bacterium; assembly: GCA_016282855.1. Taxonomy (GTDB): domain Bacteria; phylum Bacillota; class Clostridia; order Oscillospirales; family Acutalibacteraceae; genus CAG-177. The sequence continues at coordinate 5,578 of JAEELT010000117.1, forward strand.
TTCAGCTGTTTTGCGCCCGGCTTTTATGCGGTGGTTTTTTTCCTCTTACCGGAGCCGAATATTGCTCCGATTGTGATACCGACTTTTTTAACAACAACATTCTGCTCAAGCGTAAGCTCGCCCTCGCCGCCGTTAAAAACGCCGCCGTTTACAGCTTCGTTATTTCTGATATATCCGCCGCTCAGGGTAAGTGAACCGGTATTTATTTTGCGCTTTCCGCAAAATAAACACCGGTTTCTTACCCCGGACAAATAAATACTTATGCCCGGATTAAACAGGTTGAAATTCTTTTGATAAACATTTATAATATCAATATACCGGTTACGTTTAAGGATTACTGCAGTGAAATGAGTCTGTGCGCAAAGTTATCACGGCCTTAATCACCGGGCATTATGCGGCCGGCGCAGATTCCGCCCGCCCGGCAGTATCCATCACCTGACAATATATTAACCGACGAAAGGAGCAAACAGCCATGAAAAAAGCAATAGCGGCACTGCTTGCGTCAATTGTAGGCCTGTTCGGCTATCAGATTGTTGATAAAGCTCTTGACGAGAGAGTTGCCAACCTTGAACAGCAGGTTTCTTCCCAGCAGGAGGAGATAGAGAGCCTTCACGGAATCGGCAGATATTCCGAGCCGGAAGACGTTCCGGGCACGTTCATCGTCGGAGACCCCGGTAATGAATACAGCCCAAAAGTAGGAGATGTTGAAAATTATTCGGGTGTTACCGAGCTGACATTCCGTGTTTACTGCGACGGCAGAATAAAGAATATTACTTACAGCAGATACGGCACCGAAAACGACGTGAAAGCCGACGGGACGCCGCAGGAAGAAAACAGCGATGTTAATTACTATGTTGACGATTATACCGTCAATGTTTCCGCAGCGACAAGGACCGTAATTAACATCAGGGAATCGGTTACCTATTACCGTGATAAAAGCGGCGAGACAAATACAATGATAATAGACAAGAGCGTCACTTACACATACGCTTTGACAGGCAAGGCAGACCCTGCCCTCGCCGGCTGCACTCTTACGGCGCATTATTCATCCGTAACAATCGAGGCGGACGGCACCTTCACCGTTGAAAGCACGAGAAACGAAAGAGACCCAAGCGGCGAATATAATTATCTCAATATGATAATCAGCCGATGATTCCATGCTCTCGCCGCCCCGCCTTGGCTTTTTTCACTTTATTAACCGGCAGGCGTGGCTGACATGGGCCGTGAGAAGCCGGATCGCGAGGTGGTTTGCAGATGAAAAGGACAGCAGCGTTTTTTCTTGCCGTCTTCACTTTTATAGGCAGCTTTTTCAGCGGAGCGGGAGAAAAAATCAACGATATTTTCAACAATTACGCTTTTGAAATCGACGCGTCACAGACCGGGAACACACTCGGCAATATTTCATCAAATCTGACGGTGTGGAGCATTGAGGGCAACCCGTTTGCAGACCCTGTAACACCGCAGGAAAACAATATATTTGACTTTGTGGAATATGTTGAGCTTATGCAGTGCACCGGCGGTAGCCCGCAAAGGGATTTGTTTGTAAATCCTCTTGACAGGTCCGTAACCGATGACTACGATTTTTCAAGGCTCATAAACAACTGCAGGGGCATTATCGGGCTGGGCGCAAAGCCGTATCTGAAGCTCGGCAGCGTGCCGGTCAAATATTCGCGCCGGGCAAGCACTGACACGATGTTCGGCACTAATGTATATCCGCCGGACGACTGGGATATCTATTATGACTATATTGCCGCCTGCGCGCGTGCGCTCGCCGATGAATTCGGAAAAGACGAACTGCTGACCTGGCGCTTTGCCGTTATGACGGAATTTGAAAACGAGGACTGGTTCAAGGCGGAGAGCGGCGACCCGGAGGAATCCTTTGAAGCTTACTGCAAGCTCTATGATTACACGGTGCAGGCGCTTATTGACGAAATAGGCGAAAACGTCTTTGTGGGCGCTCACGCGATGGCCGTTACCGAAGGACTCTGGGATGAAAGAGAATTCATAAAGCACTGCGCTCAGGGCACAAATTACAAAACCGGCATGAAGGGCTCGCGCCTGAATATGATCACCGCCTCTTTCTATGACAGCAGACCCGGCGAATACACCGACGGACTCACCCCCGCCGAGACAATAGCTCACCTGCGTAAAGAGGCCGAGAAATACGGATTAAATGACCTTATATACGGCTTTGACGAGGGCAGAATACTCTGCGGCACAACGGCCGGCAAGGATTCGGATGCTCTGGCCGCGAGGATAACCGGCTACACCTATCAGGCGGGCTATGACGCCAGAATGGCCAGAATCCTCTTTGAAAATGATATTTCCTACTTTTCAGCGTGGTCCTATCTGACAGACGGAATCACAGCGGGGATACCGACAGTGAGTTATTATGTGGCAAAGCTTGCCTCGCTTTTTAAAAACGCAAAAACCGTTTCAACCGAAAAGGTGAGAAAAGGGCTGCAGCCAGGCACCGAGGTGGAGGCGTTTTCGGCGTATGACAGCGAAAACAGCACCCTGAGGATTATGGCCTATAATTTCAAAAACCGCATTGATTACGGCAAAACCGCTGACCTGAAAATAAAAATCAACGCTGCGCAGTTTGAGGGCAGAGACGTTAAAGTGACTGCCTATGTAATTGATGACAGCTGCAACTTTTTTGACGAATGGATAAAGGACAGGGAAACCTACGGCATAGACAGCAGCTGCTTCGCCTGGTCCCCCGATGACCCGTCGCTGGGCAGCCCCACAACTCTTGCAGACGGGCGCGCCAGAGACATTTATTTCAATGAGCTTCACGAAAAATATGAAAAGTGCGCAATGCTCAAGCCGGCTGAGGAAACAGTAACGGCCGGAAGCGGAGCGCTTGAAATCAGCATAACACTCAATCCCAACGCCGTGGTGTTTTACGAAATCACTCCCGCATAAACAGGCATAAAAACTGACGGACCGGCCTCAGAGGTCAGTCCGTCATTCTGATTATAATAACGCAATCGGGGTTATCAGTCAAAGAACACATTCGCGGCAATATATAAGACAGCAGCCAGCACGGTAACCGCGAGCGACACTTTTCTGGCCTTTGCGTAGCTGTCATTTTCTTTGTCGTTTTGCGTTATCGTATAAATAACTATAAGCCCGAAAACAGGAAACAGCAGGGAAATCAGGGCTGAAAAGCCGACAAAATGCGAGCCTATTTTCTCCGTCACGGGGTTATCTGCCGCCGAGCCTACTGTTTTTTTATTATAGCTTTCCTTGACTGTGCCGTGATAATGCTCCCCTGCATTCACATACTTTTCGAGCCTTTCGTCACAGTACTCCCCTGTTTTTCTGCCTTCCTGAAAATCATCGTGATAACCGTTGTTGAATTCTTTTTCAATCTCTCTGTCGCAGGATTCCGGATGAGGAATTGCCGTGTCCGTCACAAATCTTTTGCCGCACAGAGGGCACTTTAATTCTTCATCGCGCTCACCCGAAACATATCCGCACTGGGGGCAGTATTTTCTCATATAAGTTACCTTCTTTCAGGGAATAAGCAAGTATATGGCACCGGCGAGCACGGAAACAGGCCGTGCCCGCAACGTAAATATTATACCCCCGATATATGAAAATATCAATAAGCAAATTGCTTTGTGAGGTGAATATACCGGCACCTGCAGACCGTTTTTTTACACGGAATTACATCCCGAATAACGCCGGCAGTCAAATATTCATACCGCGCCGCAGGCGGCATAAAGGCTATGCCGCAGCATAAAAAAAGACGGGCTGACCTGAAAGAGGCCGGCCCGTCACTGTGTTGTTTATTTCTCAAAAACGCACTCGACGCAGTCTTCTTCCGAAGCTCCGTCCCAAGCAAGCTTGCCGTCTGTGACGGTGAAGTAGCCCTCGCCGTTTTCATAGATAACTTCCGCTGTCTCTTCGCCTGAATCGGCAGAGGTGCAGAGAGTCTTGCGGCAATCCTTATAGGTGAGTTTGCCGTCTTCATTTGTGCAGTTCATTTCCCACACATATCTCTCAAAAGCTGAGCCTGCCCAGCTGACGGTAACTGCAACAGTGTCGCCGTTGTCGGTGACCTGAGCGGTTGCTCTCTGAGAGAAGGAATCCTGATAGTTTCCGCTGAGCGCGCCGGCATAATCAATGCTCAGAGACGCATCTGAGGGGGCGTCAGCTGAAAATGCGCTCTCGCCGCACATGATATAGATGAACTTGCCTTCGGCTATCTCAAGAGTGCCGTTGCCTTCAAGAGCGGGCTGCGCTGCCTGAGGAATGTATCTTGCGCCGTCCTCAAATCTCTCATCGAGAACAAATACTTTCCATTCGGTGCTGTCATCACTTGCGGTGAAGGAATATGTTTCGGTTGCGTCGCAGTAAAATTCGGTAACGCCGGCGTTATCAAATCCGTCTTTTGCAGTAACAACAACAGGCTCACTGTTTATAATGAGCGGACGCGCGCCGCCGAACAGCTCCTCTGTTGACTCTTCCTGCTCATCTGCGGGGCCTACATATTTGAGTGTTTCTTCTCTTGCGGGGTCAGCCCAGGTAAGTGTGCAGTTTTCATCGTCAGCAAAAACAGCCTTTACTTCCGAGTTGTCATCGGCAGAGCCCATATGGAAGATATAGGAGTCACCGCTGATTTCATAGTCAAAACCGAGCCCTGTAAGACCGTTATCATAGAAGCATTCCTTCATGCTGTCGGTGAATGTGTAGGTCTTGCCGGTTTCACTGCCGTTTTCCACAACAGCCCAGACGCCTGCCTTGAAAGCCTTGGGCGCTGCTTCCTCTGTTTTGCTCAGCCCGCAGGCAGCGAGGCAGATTACAAGAGCAAGTGTCAGAATTACTGAAAGTGTTTTTTTCATGTTGATTCTCCTTTGCAATTATATGCTTTTTTACCGCTTCATAAGCGAAGCAGATTTCTGCATTTTAATTATACAACTATAAGGGTGACAAAAAGGTGACAAATAATCACCGCGCGCGGTGCGCTGCGGATTTTTGTTTTTTTACAGCCGCCGCAATCATTATGATTACCAGGATTAAGCCGAGCGAAACAAGCGAATTATAAAGCCAGTAAGGTTTCTTTATAACCTCATTGCCGGCCACTATATTTGTGGTGTAAATCAGCCCGTCAACCCTGTAAGTAACCGTGCCCAAAACCTGATTTTTCTCAATCGGAGCTTTAAACTCATCCGGCAACGAAACCCGGGTGATTACATTATCCGCGTTTGTGCCCTGCGGCGCAACGCTCATTATATCCGTGAGCAGCACGGCATAGAGCACCGGCGTGTCCTTTACGGCGTTATCAATGCTGAACTCGGCAACAGGCCTGCTTCTGTCTGCTATCCTACTGTATGAATAATTATCGTACACATAATCAAAAAGCTTCACAGTGTCTGAAAAGCGTTCATTCACGCCGCCTGTTATTCTGCCGCCCATCACAACGCAGATGAGGTCAAGATTTTCATTTGAGCTGCTTGAAACAAGACATTCGCCCGCGGGTTTTGTGTGGCCGGTCTTGATGCCTGTGCAGTAAGCGCGGTAATAACCGGAGCGAGGGGAAATAAGCTCGTTTGTGTTTTTATACACTCTGTCGGAGTGCGGGTAAACATCCGTCGCCGGCACGGTAAACTCCCGGGTACGGACAATTTCATTGAACACATCGTATTTTCTGCATTCTCTGGCGATAAGATACAAATCATACGCGCTGCAGTAATGGTTATCGTCATGAACGCCGTTGGGGTTCACAAAATGGAGCGTTTCGCACCCGAGCTGAGCGGCTCTGGCATTGCACAGGTCGGCAAAAGCCGCCACGCTTCCGCTCACGTGCTCGGCAAGAGCGTATGCCGCTTCGTTGGCGCTCGGGATAAGCAAAGCCTGAAGCAGAGTATAAACACTCAGCCGCTCCCCGGGCTGAAGATTTGCGCTCGTATAGCCGTCGGGTCTCATTTCAACGGCACGGCGCGATACGGTCACAATATCATCCGCCTCACAGTTTTCAAGCACAAGCAAGGCGGTAAGAATCTTTGTGGTGCTGGCAGGGTACATCTTTTCGTGCGCGTTCTTTTCATAAAAGACTTTTCCGCTGACCGGGTCGGCAATATAAGCCGCCCTGCATCCGATTTCGGGAATGTTATCGGGGGCTTGCTGCTCACCCCGCGCGTAATCGAAGGTCACCCTCGCTTCGGAGACCGTTTCACCGGTTTCATAGAGCGAATCGGAAAATGTGACGGCGCCTTTGTACATATCCGGGTTGTATCCTGCCGCATGCGCATATACCGTGCCGGACAGCGCAATATACACGGCAAGAGTCAAAGAAAGAATTCTTCTCATATCAAAACTCCCGCTTTCCGTGCGTCGATTTTCTTTACGGCAAGAGCCTGACCGGGCTTCACATCAAGCTGTATTCTGCCCGCTTCAACGGCAGCAGTGCCTGCGGGTATGTTGCCGTCAGGAGTGATTTCAGACACCTCAGCCTTTTCAAATGATGCATCGGGAATATTCCACGCCCCGTTTCTGCCGTCCTTTGAATAAGCTATGAAAAGCGTGTTATCATCATCAAGCGGCAGGATTACATCTCCGCCGGACTTGATTACGGCACCTTCCTTTGTGATTTCCTGCTTTATGCCGTTGCTGACAACGCCGCTGGAAAAGTTTACGACATACCCCTGAGTCTGCGTTATCAGCTCAAGACGTTCATACCGGTTAAGATAGAAATACGGCAGCTGAAGGGTGCAGAACTGGTAAAGGAATTCCCCCGCCCAGTCCTTCGGATCAATGCTTTTATCCATCCATATATCCTCGCCGTGCATTGCGCCGTAAAACGCCGCGAGCTGTTTCGGGTCTGTCAGGTGGCCGCTGTAAAGCGCCGGCGGAATTTCAACACACTCCTGAGCGGTTATATTGTTCGTCCACCAGGAGGCGGGAATTCTGCCGAGAGTGTGGAAAGGAGCGTTTCTCCAGTCACCCACGGGAAGCTCGCTTCTCTGCGAGGCGTAATATCTGCGTATGGGATGCTCGGGGCTTTCGGCGCGCAGTTCAAGCTCGCGATAGGTGTATTCCGTGGTAACATCTATGCCGAGCGAGATTATATAATCAAGCATCATATTGCGCGCGCGGGCTTCTTCTTCAACAGACGTATAGGGGTTCATATTCTGCGCTATGCAGAAATTATCCAGGTGAACCGTGCCGGCTTCTCTCACCGGGGTAACCTCGCAGAATCTGTCCCAGTTTTTTTTGAAAAGGCCGCTCTCGTAATATCCTTTATAAGAAGTCTTGTACGCATCCCTTCCGTTGAACACCTCAATCACGGCGGGGCTGCCGTCACTGTTTTTCAGCACGGAATCCGTGGCAACCAGTTCCGGGCTGCAGGGAGTGGCGCTGTAAGCATCGGCAAGATTGCCGTGAAAGCTTATAACGGTATTATATTTTTTTGCCTGCTCATAAAGGTTCCAAAGAGCCTCGCGCGCGGATTTTTCGTCGGACTCCTTAAGGTATTCATTCACCTGCTCCATTTCAGGGTAGCAGTCATCGTGACCCAGGCCCTGCCAGCCGACAAGATAAATAATCTTCCTTATTCCCTGTGTCAGGTTGTCAACCGCCTTTATTATTTCGAGCGCCTGCCTGAAGGTAATGAGCACCTGCGAACGGTTATGCTCAAAATCGGGCTTTGCGAGAAACATTTTCATCCATAAGGTGCGGGAATAATCATAATTCGGGCTGTAAGGCTTATTCATAGAGCTGTTCCTTCCTTTTTGCATCTGATAAAACAATATCCGTTTTGAAGTGTTTTGTCAACAGTTGCCCCCTGATTCCGCGGTGAAAATTGTGGCTCTTACTGTCTTGATTTTAATATGTATTTGGTTTATAATGACAGCATATTTTATCAAAAAGCCCATTCCCGGGCAGAAAGAACGGTCACAATGAAAACAAGGATTATTGCTTTTGCTCTGATATCTGCAATTATCGCGGGTCTGCTGTTTTCGGGGTGCTCAAAAGATAAGCTGCAGGCGCAGCAGCTTCAGGACAAAATCGGCATCATAGGCGCAATGGATGTCGAGGTGCAGACTCTCAAAGACACCTCCGAAATTGAAAGCACAAAGGCAATCACCGGCATGGAATTCTGCGAGGGCAGGCTCGGGAATAAAAATGTGGTTATAGTAAAATGCGGCATGGGCAAGGTCAACGCCGGAGTGTGCGCGAATATCCTGATAAACCATTTCGGCTGCACAAAAATAATCAATACCGGTGTTGCGGGCTCGCTTGATAATAAAATCGACATAGGAGACGTGATTGTCTCGGTTGACGCGGTTCAGCATGACTTTGATGCAAGCCCCCTCGGTTTCGCAAACGGCGAAATTCCCTACACCGGGCTCTACGCTTTCAAGGCGGACGAAGCTCTCAGGCAGGCTGCGGTGAAAGCCGTGAAGGAATCCGCACCCGGCAAGCACGTTTTTGAGGGCAGAATCTGCTCCGGCGACCAGTTTATAGCCGCCGCGGAAAAGAAAAATAAAATAATCAACGACTTCGGCGGCCTCTGCTGTGAGATGGAGGGCGGCGCAATTGCCCAGGTTTGCTATCTCTGCAACGTACCCTTTGTGATAATCCGCACAGTTTCGGACAAGCCCGATGAAACGGAGATAGTGGAATACAAAGACTTTGAGGCCGAAGCTGCCGCAATGTGCGCCGACATAGTGAGCTATATGGTGCAAGAGCTTTTATGATAAGACCTATGGAGGATATTTATGACTGAAAGGGAAAACACAACCGGCTCCGCGTGCGGTGAAACCGCGGAAAACGAAAGCCCCGCCCTGCAGGAAGCATACCGCCTGCTGAATGAATTTGCGGATGACTCCGGAGAAAAAAACGATACGGCGCCGGCCGCCCCGGATGACGGCAAAAACGAGTTTGACGTTTTCGGGCGTTTCGATGAATACGGCGCAGCCGACGACGGTCCGGGCTTTATCGCGGCGGACAGCGTGGATACAGACGGAATGTTCGGCTTCGAGCACGAATACGGTGATGACGAGCCCGACTCCGATGACGATGATGAGTTTGATATATTCTGATAAATAATCCATTAACCTGAGGTAATTCAATGAGAATCGTTCCCGAAAAAAAGACATTGCCGCTTGATGCTCAATCGGTAGACGATGTTTCGCTCGACTTTCAGAATTTTCTGACCGAGCTGGGCACACCCCGCAAAAACATGGTACTCTCGCGCCTTTCTCTTGAGACGATACTCTTATCCCTTATGGACCGTTTCGGTCCGGAAAACGAATTCACTTACTCCGTGAGCTCATTCCTTGGGCGTCCGAGCGTTTCGCTCAGCGTGCGCGGCGAGCAGTTCAACCCTCTTGACATAGATGAGGACGATGAATTCGGCAACCATACAAGCACTCTGATAAGCAGTGTTGAATCGGCGCCGGTTTACTCTTATATGCGCGGTGTAAACACAGTGACTATGAAATTCACTAAAAAAGAAATGAATCCGATTGCCAAGCTGCTTATAGCAGTTCTTGCGGCTGTGGGGGTTTCTTTTTTGGGAATGCTTCTGCCGGAAGACGCAGTTGCTTTTATTAAGGACGATATTGTTGTTCCTCTCCATAACGCCTTTATGGGAATGATGAGCACAATTGAACTGCCGCTCGTCTTTTTCTCCGTTGCCTGCGGAATTCTGGGCATAGGCAACAGTGAAGTTTTCGGCAAAATCGGGCGCCAGATGGTGCTTTACTTTTTGCGCATTGTTTTCATCTTCACTGCTGCCGCGGGCCTTTTCTTCATTATTCCTTTCCGCCTTTCATACGGAGGCTCGGGGCTTGTTCATCTGCACGGCGGTATCGAGATGCTGCTGGGCATTATACCCAAAAGCCTCATTGACCCCTTCACCGGTGACAATTCCATGCAGATAATTGTGATGGCGGTCTTTTTTGCCTCGGTAATCGTTGCGCTCGGCTCAAGGGCAAAACTGCTTGCCGACATTATCAACGAAGGCAACAGAGTATTTCTCTATATCACCGGCATAGTCACAAAGCTTCTGCCGCTGTTTGTTTTTCTCGTGCTTATCAACCTTATCTGGTCCGAGGAACTGAATCTTATATTCAATATGTGGCGACCTCTGTGTGCGTTTGTCGGTGTGCTGCTGCTGTTTATGGCTTTTACCATCGGCTATATTTCCGTGCGCGAAAAGGCTTCGTCAATGCAGATTCTGCGCAAGGTGATTCCGACCTTTCTGCTCGGAGTCGTAACATCCTCGTCAATGGCTCTCAACGGCGAATGCTACGACTGCCTTACAGCCCGTCTCGGAATAAACAAGAGATTTGTTGAATTCGGGCATCCGACCGGAGCGGTCATTTTCATGCCTTCCACAGCCGTAAACTTTCTGATTTGCGCTGTCTATATGGCATACTACTACAAAGTGCGGGTTTCCGTGCTGTGGCTGGTTATAGCCGTAATGCTCTGCGCCTTTGTGGCAATCGCGACTCCTCCCGTGCCCGGCGGCGCTATCGCGGCTTACTCCGTTATTTTTGCGCAGCTCGGCATTCCCGTGCAGGGCATCGCGATAATGATTTCGCTCGATGTAATCTTTGACCTTATATCCACCGCTTTTGACAGTGTATTCCTTGAGCTTGCAATGGTGCGCGTAGCAAGCAAAACAAATATGCTTAACCGCGACATTTTGCGCAAGCCCTATGTCAGAAAAAAATAATACTTGAACTAATGATGAATAAAACCCCTGTGGTAAGCTTTAATTACCACAGGGGTTTGTTTCTTTTATACGGCGGCTATTTTGCGGTTATTGCTTCCAGATACTCCGGATAAAGCACGGAAAGGCTGTTTCTGTCAACCACGGCAAAGTCCGCGCCGTTGTCCCACACGAAAGAGCAGAAACCGAATCTGCGGGCTGTTCCCGCAACATAAGAGGCTCTTTCGGCCAGATTTTCAGGGTGCGCTCTGTCGGTCCATCCGAATTCGGTAATACACACACCGACGCCTTTTTTTGAGAAAGAGTTATAAAATGAGCGCAGTTTCTTATAAATATCGCGGCGCTCCCTGAATGTGAGTTTTTCGGCGCAGTCTTCAAACTCTGAGCGGTGTGCCGTGCCGGGATAAAAATGGAGAGAGACCATAACGCGGCTGTCATCGGGCACCTCAAGAGCTTCAAAATTTTCTTCAAGGTCACTTGCGGCATAGTCGGTGATAAAAACGAATCTGTCCGCGTTCTTTCCGCCCGCCGCTCTTATAGTACCGAGAGCGGCTTTGTTCAGCCTGTTCACAACCGCTCTGCCCTCATCGTTTCCGCCCCACTCAAACTCAGCGCCCACAACCCTGGGCTCATTCATTATATCGAAAATCAGCTTTTCATCATAATCCGCAAATCTCTCCGCTAGCTGAGACCATATACCGCACAGCAAGCGTGCGCACCGCTCTTCATTAGCCTCATCGGCGATAAGCCAGCTCTGATCATCGTGCTGCACATTGATTACGGCATTCATTCCGCTTGCGAGCACCATATCAACAACTTCATTCACGCGCTCAAGCCACGCTTGGTCAATATTGCCCTGCTCATCCATATGCTGAAACCAGGTTACGGGAATTCTCACTGTACCGAAGCCGCAGCTTCCGATAAACTCAATCAGCTCCCGCGACACCTTCGGATTGCCCCAGCAAGTTTCCGTGTCATCGGGCTCGGGAATCCTCCAGGCTTCCAAAGTGTTGCCCAGATTCCAGCCGGCTCCGAGCGAAGCGGCAAACCTTACGGACTCCGTTGCGGGAGAACGCGGAAACACACTCAGAAATGAGAGTGCCGTACAAGCGCTGAGTATAAAAGAAATAAGCTGCTCATAAAACGATTTCATAATCTCACCCCAGCTGAAAAATAACGGAAATATTTTATCACAAAAAAGAAAAAACGGCAATAATCCGGTTTTTTTCAGACAATCTGCCCGGATTGCATAATAAATCCCGTTAAAATACACAATATAAAGTGCAACAAAAACAGTATTGCACTACACTGATGTTAGGTTTGCACAAGAGAATCAGATTTGATTTGTGCAAGTTAAATAACTATTCTTATTTTATTCACATTCTGTTAATGATGTGTCGGAGGAAATGATGAAAATCGGACTTGATGTCGGTTCAACCACCCTAAAGTGTGTTGCAACCGACGATAACGGAAAAATACTATACAAAAACTATCTTAGGCACTTTTCACAGATAACCTCAAAATCCGCGGAGCTTCTCAAGGAGATTTCGGAGCGCTTCCCCGAATATCCCGACGCGTGTATAGTTGTCTCCGGCTCGGCGGGTATGGGCTTTGCCCAGCAGCTCGGCCTGCCCTTTGTGCAGGAGGTTTACGCTACGAGAATTGCCGTAAAAAAGCTTCTGCCCGAAACCGATACCGTGATAGAGCTCGGCGGTGAGGACGCGAAAATCCTGTTCTTCACAGGCGGCACCGAAGTGAGAATGAACGGCTCCTGTGCGGGCGGCACCGGAGCTTTCATAGACCAGATGTCGGCCCTGCTGGGCGTTGAAACCGCGGATATGGACTCTCTCGCCTCGCAGAGCGAAAAGATATACACCATAGCGTCAAGATGCGGCGTGTTTGCCAAATCGGATATTCAGCCGCTGCTTAACCAGGGCGCGAAAAAAAGCGACATAGCGGCAAGCATATTCAAAGCCGTTGTCAACCAGACGGTGGCAGGGCTTTCACAGGGCAGACCTATCAAAGGCAATGTTGTGTATCTCGGCGGACCTCTTTCATTTCTGCCGGAGCTCAGAAAGAGCTTTGACGAAACGCTCGGTCTCAAAGGTGTCTGCCCGGAAAACTCACTTTACTATGTGGCTATGGGCTCGGCAATGTCGCCGGAGAGCGAAGAAATCAACATAGCGGAAATAATAAAAAAGATAGAGAGCTATAAATCCGAAAAAGGATACATCAGCTGCCCGCCGCTTTTCTCATCCGAAAAGGATTACGAGGACTTTAAGGCGCGTCACGCGAAAGAGACCGTTTCCGTAAATGAAACCGTGTTGCCCTCCGACCGCCTGTTTCTCGGCATTGACGCGGGCTCCACAACCATAAAGTGCGCCGTGATAAACGACAGCTGTGAAATAGTCTTCAGCAGATATATGCCCAACAGCGGCAATCCCATACCTGCGGTAAAGGACTTCCTTTCGGATTTCTACGCGAAACACCCCGACTCCTCATTGGAGTATTCGGCCGTTACCGGCTACGGCGAGGAAATAATAAAGAACGCCTTCAATGTTGACGCGGGCGTTGTTGAAACAATTGCACACTTCACCGCCGCCAAGCGTTTCCGCCCCGATGTGGATTTCATCATAGACATCGGCGGTCAGGATATCAAATGTTTTAAAATAAGAAACAATACAATAGATAATATTTTTCTCAACGAGGCCTGCTCCTCGGGCTGCGGCTCTTTCCTGCAGTCTTTCGCAGGAGCGTGGAACTACTCCATAGCGGATTTCGCCAAGCTCGGTTTGTTTGCAAATAAGCCGGTCGACCTCGGCTCGCGCTGCACGGTGTTTATGAATTCCTCCGTAAAGCAGGCGCAAAAGGACGGAGCTTCAATAGAAAACATCTCGGCCGGTCTTTCAATAAGTGTAATAAAGAACGCGATATACAAAGTAATAAGAGCTTCAAGCGCGGACGACCTGGGCAAACACATAGTCGTGCAGGGAGGCACCTTCCTCAATGATGCCGTGCTCAGAGCCTTTGAGAAGGAAATAGGCAGAGATGTTGTAAGGCCCGATATATCGGGGCTTATGGGCGCTTACGGAGCGGCTATATACGCAATGAGCCGCAGCAAAGGCTCCTCAACGATACTCACACCTGACAGACTTGACACCTTTGAACATACCGTCAAGGCAATCACCTGCGGCGGCTGCTCAAATGCCTGCAGACTTACCGTTAACACCTTCAGCGGCGGCAGAAAGTTCATAGGCGGCAACAAATGCAGCAAGCCCGTGTCGGGCAAAAGCGAAAATACAATATATGACCTTTATGACTATAAGAAGGAGCTTCTCGGCGCCTACAAACCGGTCAGGGGAAGCAGGGGCAAAATCGGCATACCCATGGGCCTTAATATGTATGAGCTGCTCCCCTTCTGGCACACCTTCTTTACAACTCTCGGTTACGAAGTAATCGTTTCACCCGAATCGACAAG
>JAEELT010000118.1 GCA_016282855.1 Clostridiaceae bacterium
ACATTGGCAAATAGCTTTGAGTAGGTACCGCCGCCGAAGATGTCGACCATGACCTTCTCGGCGTAATAATTGTCATTTGAGTTTTCCATACCGGTGCGGAAACCGAATACGAGCTTGCCCTGCTTCATCCGGAACTGCTCGACTCCCCTTCTGAAATGCTGACCTTTCTTGAAGAAGAGTGTGTCAACCGTACACGGCTCTCTGTTTATTTTTTCGAATTTTCCGGCAAAAAGTCCGGTTATTTCATCAACATCATAATTGCCTACGGCAACAATGTGGAATATGCCTGTCCGCAGAAGATTCTTCCATGCAGCATAGACCTCGGACATTTTTACGCTCTCAACTTCTTCCGCTGTGCCCGTTTCCGGCCTTCCGTAGGGTTCGTTGGCGCACATGAGCTCTGTGCATTTTTTAAGAGCGTATGTCTGCTTGTCGTCAAGCTCCGCCTTTATACTGTTGACGAGCAGACGCTTTTCCGTTGCGAGTGCCTCTTTGCCGAAACTGTTATTCTTTATATTCGGCTCAAATATCATACCCGCAAGCAGTTTAAGACACTCTTTGGTGATGCTCTCTCCGTCAAGCGAAAAACGGTCGTCAAGGCAGGTTACATATAAGGAGATCACCTGAGCGTCACCGGTCTTGCCGACATATGACCCGAGAGACGCGCCGTATAGCTCGTCAAGCTTTGCGTTGAGCTTCGAAAAATCCGGATAGGCCTTGCAGGTGCGCGTAAGAAGAGACGCGAGCAGAGCGTTGGCCGCGGCGTTTTCATCAAGCGGAACGGCAACGGAAACCTCAATGATATTTGTCTTGAATTTATCTGTCGGAACGCTGATTACCCTGACACCGGGAGCAGCGGATTTTAATACGAACATTAGGTTCACTTCCTGTATGAATTAGTTGATAAGCCGGATTAACCGGAATGATTTACAGACTGAATCTGTCAGATATCACATTCAACAAGCTGCTCGTATGTTTCCCTCTTCACAACTTCTCTCGCCTTGCCGTTCTTGACGAAGATTACGGGCAGGCGCGGAATTCTGTTATAGTTTGATGCCATTGAGTAGTTATATGCGCCGGTTGAAAGCACAGCGAGGATATCGCCGGGCTCAACGGGCTGAAGACGTGTCCACTCCTGGATAAGGTCGCCGCTCTCGCAGCATTTACCGGCAACGGTGACGGTCCAGTCTCTCTTTTCGCCTGCCTTGTTGGCGCAGACGACTTCATAAGCGGACTGATAGAGCGCATAACGCGGGTTATCACCCATACCGCCGTCAACGGAAACATAGGTTCTTACATCGGGGATATCCTTAACACAGCCGACAGTGTAGAGCGTGATGCCCGCGGCGCCGACGATGGAGCGGCCGGGCTCAATGAGTATGAACGGAGTCTTTATACCGAGCTCTGCCGAGTAGGAATTTACGGCTGCCGAAACCTTGCGCATATAATCGCTGTAGGGTCTGGGCCTGTCGCTCTTGAGATACTTGATTCCGAATCCGCCGCCGAGATTGAGCTCCTCAAGCTCTGTACCGGTTTCGTCTTTGACCTGCTTGAAAAGATCGAGCATTACGTTTGCTGCAAGCTCAAACGGGTCAAGGTCAAATATCTGCGAGCCGATGTGGCAGTGAAGACCCTTGAGATTGATATGGCTCATGCTCAGCGCCTCTTTGATGCTCTCGAGAGCTTCACCTGTTTCAAGAGCAAAGCCGAATTTGGAATCTATCTGACCGGTCTTGATGAAAGAGTGGGTATGCGCATCGATACCGGGCTTGATTCTGAGCATAACGCCGATCTTCTTATCTTTTTCTGCGGCTATGTCATTGAGCGTATGAAGCTCTGTGAGGTTGTCAACTATGATTCTGCCGACATTGTTTTCAACAGCCATAACGAGCTCATCATAAGTCTTGTTATTGCCGTGGAACACTATTTTATCTGCGGGGAAATCGACCGACAGAGCGGTAAATAATTCGCCGCCCGAAACAACATCTATACCGCATTCCTCAGCCGCGACAAGACGCGCCATCTCTTTGCAGCAGAATGCCTTTGAAGCGTAAACGACAAGACCGTTTCCGCCGTATTCGTCATCGATTGATTTTTTGAATTCTCTTAAATTTCTTCTGATTTCGTTTTCATCATAGGCATAGAGCGGTGAGCCGAACTGCTTTACAAGCTCAACCGTGTCATAGCTGCCGATGGTAAGATGTCCGCGCTCGTTTACCGAGATACAATCTGATACATACATAGTTTTACACCTCTGTCAGTTTTATTATTAAATCTTTTAATTCATCTGTTCCGCTGCCTGTCACCGACGAGAACTCCACACGCGGAGCGTCCCCGAAGGCGGCAAGCTCTTTTGCCGATTCTTCCCTTCTCTTTTCCGTTTCGCTCTTATTGAGCTTATCGGATTTGGTGAATACAATCACAAACGGTATTCCCGAGTTTTTAAGGAAGCCGAGCATTGTGATATCATCCGCCGAGGGGGCGTGACGCATATCAAGAAGCTGTATTACAAGCTTTATATTCCTGCCTGAGCCAAAATAGCCCTCCATAAGCTCCGCCCATCTCTCTTTTTCGGCTCTGTTTCTTTTGGCATAGCCGTAACCTGGGAGATCCGCGAAATACACCCCATCGCCTTTAAAGAAGTTTACGGTGACGGTCTTCCCGGGAGTTGAACTCACTCTCGCGAGATTTTTTCTGCCGAAAAGCTTATTGATAAGCGATGATTTGCCGACATTTGATCTGCCGGAAAATACTATTTCGGGAATTGATGAGGGAGGAAGCTGCGCCGAAGTACCATAGGCGGCGCTGAATTCAATACTGTCAAATCTCATGGCGGTTACCTGTCAGCTTTTGCAAAAACCGATAACGGCTTCATTCCAGACCTGATCAACGGTCTTGACGGGTTTGAAGGTTATCTTCTCTTTGACCTTGCTGTCGACATCGTCAAGATCGGAAACATTTTCGTAAGGAATAATGACCGTCTTGATTCCGGCTCTGTAAGCCGCCATTGATTTTTCTTTGAGCCCGCCTATCGGAAGCACCCTGCCCCTGAGGGTTATTTCGCCGGTCATAGCAACATCGCTGCGCACCTTTTTGCCCGTAAGAGCGGATACAAGCGAGGTGGCTATCGTAACGCCGGCTGAGGGGCCGTCTTTGGGAGTGGCGCCGTCGGGCACGTGAATATGAATATCGCGGTTTTTGTAAAAATCCTTGTTTATCTCAAGCTCGTCCGCCCTTGAGCGGATGAAGCTGACCGCCGTCTTTGCGCTCTCTACCATCACGTCGCCGAGAGAGCCCGTAAGCTCAAGCTTGCCGCTTCCGTCGAGCACGGCGGATTCAATCTCAAGCATCTCTCCGCCCACGCTTGTCCAGGCGAGGCCGTTTACGATTCCTATCTCGTCGCCGTGTTTATACTCGCCGTCTTTATATTTGCGCGAGCCGAGATAAGTCTCAATGTCTTCGGGC
>JAEELT010000119.1 GCA_016282855.1 Clostridiaceae bacterium
CTGTGGCGTTTTTACTGAACAGAAGTTTTGTCTCCTCAACATTGACGGTATACTCGTCTTTTTCAAGTTCTTTTTCTTCGCCCGAGCTGTAAACGGCATACACGCGCATTCCGCTGAGCACCGCTTCAGGGTCATCTCTGTAAGTGAAATCAAAACCTTCAGGGAAGGTTGCGTAAATAGAATTAAGAACAGATGTTTTTTCGTTATTCAGAATTCTGACCTTGAAGCTTTCGCTGAAGCCGTAAGCCGTGACCGTTACAGTCTGCTCGCCGGCTTTTTCGGCAAAGGGCGAATCAAATTTTACTGTGTAATCATCTGTTGTATAGCTTCCTTCGGTGGTCAGAGCAACAACCTCAAGCCCCGTTTTATCAAAGCTCTC
This sequence comes from Clostridiaceae bacterium, assembly GCA_016282855.1. GTDB lineage: Bacteria > Bacillota > Clostridia > Oscillospirales > Acutalibacteraceae > CAG-177. The sequence goes on from JAEELT010000119.1 coordinate 380, forward strand.
TCCCACATAGTATTCACGGCGGAAGCTGTCGCCGAATCTAAGTTCAATCCATTTGATTTTTATTCTCTGTGTTGTGCTTTCATCTGCTTTGGCAGTAGTGGTTTGCGGAATCTGTTCGGTGATCGGTTCAAGCTCCTATACATTGAATAATTCTCTGAAATACTTTGCTACATCACGGGCAATCTCGGACGGCGAGCCCTGAGCGGCAACAGTGCCGATTCCTATAATGACTGCCAGAGCGGCGGCGATTGCCGCTATCTTAAACGCGGGCGATTTGGGCGCAATGCCGATTCTCTTCATAAAATCCCTGTCTGAGATAACAGGAAGTATATCGGCGCCGTTTTCACGGATACAGTTTATCACGCCGGCGTATTCGTCTATAAGGTCAAAATCTGTTTCGTCGCCTTTGGCGAGTTCTTCATCAATAAGGTTATTAAGATACGCGCAGAGAGCTTCTTCAAGGTTTCCGGTGAAATCTTCGCCGAAAAGTATGCTCTTATTTACAACTATTGCACTCAATTCATCCGCCTCCTTTCTCATATACTTTTATTTTTACTTTCTCTTTCAGGCGTTTCAGTCTCATAGAGACCGCCGCGGGTGAAATACCCATCATAACGGCAATATCGTTAACTGCGGTTCTGCGCACAAACCGCAAATCGTAAAGCGCTTTTTCATCATCCGAAAGAGTTTTAATCAACTCCTCTGCCAGCAGGTCATAGTCCGTTTCGTCAACCGCGGCGAGATAAGCGGCATCGACCGACGCGATATCCTCGGCGTATTCAAGCGGAACGTTTCTCTGCCTCGCTTTGGCTCTTTCCTCTTTGCGCCGATTAACGAAATTATCAGCCGTGCGGTAGAGGAAAGCCCTCGGGTTTTCTATTGTTTCCCCTGAATTCAGTTTTTGCTGCAGCACCAGGAAGGAATCCTGAACGCAGTCATCTGCGTCTTCCCTCGCGCCGTCAAGCCGGGCGAGGCAATAATTAAACAGCTTTATTCTGTACTGTGAATAACATTCTTTGAGAACGGTATTGCAATCCTTTGTGTTTTTTATATCCTCGCCCCCTTTCTGCGGCATTGGAAATTGTCCCTTCAATAAGTAGTCAGCTTAAATCGCAAATCTAACGGAAATAATAAAAAATTTCGCCGCATCTAAGTAAAAAAACATCAACCGGGCGTATTTCACCTGATTGATGTTATCAAATCCTCTATGGTGCAGCCGAGCACCTGAGAAAGCGCATAAAGCGTTTCCGCCTGCGCTTTGGAAATATCATTTGTGCCCTGTTCATAGGAACGGATTGTGCGCTCCGGCACTCCGGAAAGCAGAGCAAGCTCGGTCTGGCTGAGCCCGTGTTTGCGCCGCAGTTCTTTCAGGGCGCTCTTTCTCGGCAGACGCCCGGCATATAAATCCAAGCTCTGCGTTATATCCATTTCATGATAAGGAAAATAGTTTTCAACAAGTTTGCTGCACGGCAGAGCCGAAATCAATTCTTTATAAGTTGTATTAAAATACCACTGAGCGCAGGCAAGCACCCAGCCCGCCCAGTATTCCGGCGATGCTTCATCACCGATTAGTGCATTGACCGGCTCTTTATCAAGAATAAGGGCAAGAAGTTCGTTTGCCGATTTGCCCATGACTAAAACGGGATCCGCTTTTTCAAACGCGCGGCATACGCGTGATGAAACAAACAAATCTGCGAAAGTATCTATTTCAATATTCTCAACATTTACCGCCAGTTCAAACATCTGAGCAAGTTTGTTTTTTATAACCGGAAGAAACTGTTCATTGTATGCGTGGATCATCTTCGGGCACTCCTCTCATAATATCAACAAGAAACAGGTCATCGGGAGAAACTGAACCGCGGCGGTTTGTCAGAAACTCTTTGCGGGCGTTCATATTTCTTTCCTTCCTTAAGGGGTAATAAACAGCGCTGTCGGCAATTTCATAACCGAGAAAGCGAATCTGTCCGAATGCTTTTGCCGATTTGAGAACCACCTGCTCACCGAGATTGCCGAGCCGCAAAGCTTCGGACAGCCGTTGAACGGAAATAGTATTATTCAGAAAACTCTCGGCATAGGCAAAGTAGGAATCATCGGCGCGGTAGCCTCTGATAATATCATAATCCGATACCGGCAGGGAGTAATGCTCAAGCAGAAACTCTCTGCCCTGTTTTGTAATATCATTTTTAAGGCTGAATACACGGTTTTGCAAAAGAACCGTAATCCAGTTCAGTACGGTTGCGCACTCGGAAAGGTTAAGGATTTTTAAGCCGGAGAGATCCAGAGAATATTTATTGGCAAATCCGTTTCTTGTATCATCAACAGCCCATTCTTTTGCAAGATCAAGGTCTTCCGTGCAGTAAAAACCAAGACCGTAATCATTATGCTTCTTTCCTTTTCCAAATTCGGGTTTCTCTATTACAAACTCCGAACCGTGATACAAAATCAACTCATTTTTATTCATAATAAGTCACCGCCTTCGCCTATATTATGACATTGTAATGTCAGTTTGTCAAGATAAAATATACATTATTATGTCACGCATCGCACCGATGCATGGTAATGTGCGGGCGCCTGCGCGCAAGAATAAGTCCAGATTATTGGACTTTGTTTGTGAGATAATATATAATGGAAACAGATTGAAAGACTGTATTCCGGACTATTCACAGACAAGGCGGTGATAAGATGAGGGAAATGAACTACGTAAACGAACACAGCTATTTCATCCCCATGATTGACGCGGCGGATATTTTTATGATTTCCGACGCAGGGCTTGGCGTTGCTCTGTATAAGCCGTATAAGAAATCAAACGGCAGCACGGTTATGCGGGCGGATGAGTCTCTGTTTTCATCAACCTTCCGTTTCTTCCTTGAAACTCCCGATCTTGAGAGAGCATACATCTCACTGAAAAAGTGTAATTTCGTGCATAATAGCAATCATTTGATGACCCTTAACTGCTACACGTATTC
>JAEELT010000120.1 GCA_016282855.1 Clostridiaceae bacterium
CGTATGTCGCTATTTCGGTTGACGGCGAAGAATTTAGTCCGCTTGAAAAAGAGGATGACGAATTATTTGGAGATTATCAAAACGAGCTGCTTCGCAATGTTGACTCCGCCCCCGTATACACTTATGAGCACGGGATTAATGTCATAACAATGAAATTCAGCAAAAAAGAGCTCAACCCCATAGTCAAGCTCCTGTTTGCCGTTATAGCGGCTTTGCTGATTTCTCTGATAAAATTCATCCTGCCTGAGGGCGCAATCGATTTTGTCAGGGATGATGTACTCACTCCGGTAAACAACACCTTTATCGGCATGATGGTTACGGTTGAGCTGCCGCTTGTGTTCTTTTCCGTTACAAGCGGAATTCTCGGCGTGGGAAACAGCTCGATTTTCGGCAGAATAGGGCGCACTATGGTGCTCTATCTTATAAGAATCGTCTTCCTGATTACCGCCGTATCCGGCCTTGTCATAGCGGTTCTCTTTAATCTCTCAATGGGCGGAGAGGAGAGAATAAAGCTTCACGGCGGTCTTGAAATGCTGCTCGGTATAATCCCGAAGAGTCTTATTGAGCCTTTTACAAGCGACAACCCGATGCAGATAGTGCTCATGGCGGTGGTTATCGGCTGCACCCTTGTTATTCTCGGCGACCGCGTCAAAACCCTTTCGAGGCTTAATTTCGAAGCGAACGCCCTTATGATCCATATAACAGACATTATCTCGAAGTTCGTTCCGTTTTTTATCTTTTTTGTCATCCTTAATCTTATCTGGTCAAACGAACTGCATGTGATACTGAGCATGTGGAAACCCTATCTGACATTCACAGTGCTCCTTATCGTAATTCATCTGTTTATGATGGCAATTGTTTCAATGCGTGAATCGGTGAGTTTCATCACATTATTCAAAAAGATACTGCCGACATTTCTCATCGGTCTCGGCACGGCATCATCCACCGCTCTCTCGGGCGAATGCGCCGACTGCCTCACAAAACGCCTCGGCATCAACAGCCGTCTCGTCGAATTCGGGCACCCCATCGGCTATGTGATCTTTATGCCCTACACCGCGGTCAATTTCCTTGTATGCGCGTTTTATATGGCGCATTACTATAAGGTTCAGGTTTCGCTTCTCTGGCTTGTTATAGGAGTCCTGCTCTGTGCGTTTGTGGCGATTGCCACGCCTCCTGTTCCGGGAGGAGCCATTGCGGCCTATACGGTTATTTTCACTCAGCTCGGCCTGCCGCACCAAGCAATAGCAATCATGATTTCAACCGATATTCTTTTTGATTTCCTCGCGACTGCGTTTGACAGCACAATACTTCAGCTCGCTATGGTGCGCCTTGCCGATAAAACCGGTATGCTCGATTTTGATACCCTGCGCAGACCGGTTTCACTCAGGAAAGGTAAACTGAAATGAAGCAGGTAAGGCAAAATATTATTTATGTCGGCCTCAATGATGCCGTAACTCACGAGCAGAAATTTGATACGGACACATATATTTCCATTCTCAGAAATGTATGCAAAAGCTACCGCGCGGCTTTTTCCATACAGCTTATCAACGGCGGATATTTTCACGAGGACGGAAGCTATACCGATGAGAATACTCTTGCCATCACTCTGCTTGACATCCCAGAGGAAACAGTAACGGAAATCGCAAAGGATGTCTGCGCCTTCTTTCATCAGGAGAGCGTTATGGTCACATCATCCGATGCGGAGGTCTGCTTCATTCACGACGATCTCGGCGTGTAATGCTGTAAAATTGTACGATGCTCCGCATAGCTTTGTAACGGCACGGATGTATCCGTGCCCTACATAACGGAGCGCAGCGACCCTCAACTGCTAACTGCTAACTGCTAACTTAAAAAGCTCGCCTTACGGCGAGCTTTTTTATCTCTGTTTGTTTTTCGCTTAACCGGCAAGCCCGGGCGAAGGCGGTTAAGATGAAAACGGCGGATTTTTGACCGTAGATAGTATGCAGATACAGCAAGGGCAAAAAGCCGCCGAAAACAGACAATACAATCAAAAAACCTTGTACGGCACTTTCAAACTCATAAAAGAAACAGACTCGCAGGAAGTATTAACAACCCGCAAGCCTTTCTATATTATATGTCTGTTTGTTTTTCGCTTAACCGGCAAGCCCGATGGTGACTCAGAATGAGAAGAATGCCTTTATCGCTGCAAAGATATACTTTATGAAATAGCCGAAATGCTCCGAATCATCAACAGTCCTTGACTCGGACATAAACTGATTGTAAGCGACCTCGTCATTTTCATCAAAAAGATCAAAATAAGATACAACTTCGGTTTCATATGTGCCGGGCTTTAATTCATCGAGTGTTATAAGACGAACGCCCTCATCGATGCTGTTGTATGAGCGGAATCCGACACCGGGCGTGTTGCAAAGGTCGATGCCCTTATAACTGACTTCATAGGTATTGACATGGTCATGACCGAAGAACATTGCCATAACATCGCCGCGCTCGAGAGCCGCGTCAAACTGACCGTTTGAATATTTGGGCGGGCAGGGAGTTTCGCCGAGAACGCCCTTTGCCCCTTCGGGAAGGGTGTAGTATTTTCCGTCGTGCTCTACACAGCCGTCAACCTTTTCATCGTGCTCATCGAGGGCATCCCAGATTTCGGGAACAACTATATGCTGAAACATGAGTGACGGTATCTTTTTGCCGTTTTCCTTTTCAAGCTTTTCGGATGCCGCCTTATACCATTCAATCTGCTTTTTGGTTACGCAGGCATAGCCGCCAAGATCGTTTTCTTCGTTGTAGGTGCCC
>JAEELT010000121.1 GCA_016282855.1 Clostridiaceae bacterium
AAGCATTATTACTGCTCAGATGTGTTTGATTCCGGCAGCACACCGGTTAAGCCGGATTCATCCCCGGATTTTGAGCAGACTGTCGATTACCGCTCCACGGTCACTCTTACCGTTGACCTTGAAAGCGCGGCTCTTCCCCCGATTTTTTCAATTGCACTTTATGATGAAGAGGGGAATCTTCTTACCAGAGGCGCAAATTACAAGCTAACTTACAAGTCCTCCAACCTTACCCGCGACAGAGTGTTTTATCTTAAAGTTTTAACTCTTTTCGGTACTCCTCTTGTGATAAACGGCTCGGAATGTGTTATGGTGATGAAGCTCAATGTGAAAAACGGCTTTTTTGACAGATTTGTCGCCTTCTTCAGAGGGCTTTTCGGAGCTCTGCCCGAATACTCGTGGGAGCTTAATTACAACGGACCGCCCTATTCGGAATAAAAATAATTAATAAGGAGATATAATTATGATTTCATTCACACTCGGTTTCATAACAGGACTTAAACTCATTCTTGCCGCAATATCCGGCCCCGTAATGTTTGTGCTTGCTCTTTTAAGCATTGCTCCGTAAACCGTTTATCGCGTTTAATGCGAACTGACATATAATGAAATTGAACTATGAGGTGATTGTTTTGAAAAAGTTTATTTCGCTGTTTTTGAGCGCTGTTTTGCTTTTAAGTATTTTTGCCGCCGACGGCTATGACCTGATGAGCTTCAGAGCATACGCGGTTGACCCTGCGAGCGGTACCTTCAGCGACAGTCTTACCTGGAGTTATAATGAAGCAACAAACACTCTGAAAATCGGCGGAACCGGTGCGATGAATACCGATTATTCCGACAGACCGTGGTCTTCTTTTAGTTCGCAGATAAAAACCGTAATTATAAACACGGGTGTCACAAGCATAGGTGATTATGCATTCAGAGACTGCACCGGGCTTACAAGAATAACCATACCCGGCAGCGTCACAAGCATAGGCTATTCTGCATTTTACAACAGCACCGGGCTTACAAGCGTAACCATCCCCAACAGCGTCACGAGCATAGGCAGTGAAGTATTCAGGAACTGCACCGGGCTTACAAGCGTAACCATCCCCAACAGCGTTACAAGCATAGGCTATTCTGCATTTTACAACTGCACCGGGCTTACAAGCGTAACTATCCCCAATAGCGTCACAAGCATAGGCTATTCTGCATTTTACGGCTGCACCGGGCTTTCAAGCGTAACCATCCCCGGCAGCGTTACAAGTATTAGCAGTTCTGTGTTCAGTGAATGCGACGGGCTTGAAAGTGTGGTTTTAGGTAACGGTATCACTGCCATTGAGGAAAGCGCATTCTACAGATGTTCCTCCCTTACAAGCATCACCATCCCCGGCAGCGTCACAAGCATAGGCGATTATGCATTCGCCTACTGCACCGGGCTTTCAAGCGTAACCATCCCGAACAGCGTCTCGAGCTTAGGTTATTGTGCATTCGACGGCCGCACCGGGCTTACAAGCATAACCATCCCCAATAGCGTCACAAGCATAGGCAGTGAAGCATTCAGGGACTGCACCGGGCTTACAAGCATCACCATACCGGACAGTGTATTCAGTATAGGAGTGCTCGCTTTCTACAATACAGGGTTTTATAATGACCAGTCAAAATGGGATAAGGGTGTTTTATACATCGGCAACCATCTTATTGATTCCAAATGGGATGAAATTACCGGGGATTATTCTGTAAGAGAAGGCACTGTGTCAATCGCCTCGGGCGCATTTTGTCCGTTTTTTCATTCAATAGATGACATAAACGCTCTTTTGAGTCACACGGGTATAACATCCCTGACAATACCTCAGAGTGTTAAAGGTATCGGAATGTTTTCGTTTCTTTGTAAGGATTTAAAAACGGTCTATTATAACGCGCAGAACTGTGATCTGTCGGCGTGCCGGGACAATGGATATCTATTTGAAAAAGGAGTCTATTTTGCTCCGTTCGCGCTTTCGGCTGTTGAGACATTCTATATAGGTGAGCAAGTAAAAAATGTTCCTCAAAAACTGCTTGAAGATTGCTTTTTCCTTGATAGAGTTTATTTTCCTGACAGTGCAGTTTCATTGAACATGCCTCTTTTCGGTTCGTTTGATAATTTAGATAATGATTATGTAGAATTATATAACGAACTCTTCAGTGAGCTTTACGGCCTGAATTATATTCCGGTCTCAAAGCCGGAAATATACTGCCACAGCGCCTCGTATGCTTATACGTTTGCCGAGGCAAACGGACTTGATTATATTCTTTATGAGGATAACGGGCCGGCTTTCGCAATCAAAAACGGCGTGCTTACAGCGTATGAGGGCGAAACTGAAAATATTGTTTTACCCTCCGGCGTTTCGGTTGTCGGCAGCGGTGCCTTCAAAGGCAACTCCGGCCTCAAAAACGCCGAAATACCTTACGGCATCAGTCTTATTGGCAGTGAGGCCTTCAAGGATTGCCGGTCGCTCGAAAGCGTTACAATTCCGTTTACTGTTACAACAATCGGCAAAAATGCTTTTGAAGGCACAACTGCCTCCATTAACTGCTTCTATAATTCCTATGCCCATAAATACGCTTTGGAAAACAATATTCCTTATAATCTTATTAAGGTTGATTTCGCTCAGGAATCACGCACAATGAGTGTTTCTCAGACGGCTTCTCTCGGAGCGGCTCCCGGTGTGCCTCTCGCGAGCGGGCTGCCTATGGTGTTCTCTTCATCAGACCCGGATGTTGTTTCTGTTGACACCGAAGGCAATGTCACTGCGTTATCCCCGGGAAAAGTGAAAATACTTGTTCACACCGAAACAGGTAACTTCCTCGGAAGCTGCTCGGTAACTGTTGAGCCCGAAGGCCCCTGTGAGCACCGCGATGAAAACGGCGACGGCGTGTGTGACGATTGCAGAGAGCCTATGACATATATTGCCGCTCTTATGGTTGACGGCACTTTGTATAAAGAAGAAAAATACACATTCGGTCAGAAATCAATCCACACAGCCGTGCCGGACAAAGCCGGTTACACAGGCGAGTGGATGCCCTACACGCTCGGCATAGGCGGAGCGACAATAACTGCAAAGTACACTGCGATTACCTATTACGCCACATTTATTGCAGACGGCAGACAGGTAGGTGAGAAGGTGCCCTTTACGGTTGAAAGCGCATCTGTCACGGAGCCTGCCGTGCCTGCAAAAGAAGGCTTCACCGGCAAGTGGAGCGCATATACTCTTGCCGGCGGCGATATAACCGTGTATGCCGAATACACAAAGAACGAAATCCCGGATAATCCCGACAACCCCGACACCCCCGATAATCCTACCGCAAAGGCTGTGATTAACACAGCCGCTGCGATTACCATTGATTACCGCACCAAGGTTAAAATCACTGCCACAGCCACCGGCCTTGACCCCGATTATCACCTTGTGATGACTGTAAACGGCAAAACGGTAAGCGGCAACAACAGCGAGGTAACCTATGACCACGGTGAGCTTAAAGGCGACCTTACCTACAGCGTGAAAATTGTTGACGCAGGCGGCAGAACACAGAAGGATGCACACGGAAATGATCTTGTAAAAGAAGGAGGCAAAATCACCTGCAGAGCCGGCTTCATTCAGAGACTTGTCGCGTTCTTCAAGGGCTTGTTCAATTTGCTTCCCGAAAAGAATGTTAAACCGTAATTTCCCTAAAAAAAAAGTTTCGCACATTACCGCTCTCCGGCAATAAGCCGGGGAGCGTTGATTGACTACCCGTTGGAGGACCGGATTATGAAAAAGATTTCTGATATAGTTTCGGATGCCGCGGCGGCGGCAAGGACCATACCCGGAAAAGTCAGTGACTTCAGGGGCAATCAGCTTGTCACCATGCGCTCTGTCAGGCAGCTTGACAGCAACATTTATCTGCTTGACTACAAGAATGATTATCACCTTCCGGAGCTTCTCGAAAGGGGAGCGTCATCTATCGGCGAGCTGATGGCTTTTGCCGCCGACTCGCTTACCTTCGGCCTGCGGCTGTTCAGGGCCGGCACTGATGAGGGCGCGGGCTGCACTACCTTTGAGGCCTGTACCCCGCAGGGCAGCCATCTGCTCGCGAGAAATTTTGACTTCAAAACAGCGCCCTGCACCGTCGTATGGACTCATCCCCGTAGCGGGTACGCGTCTGTTGCTGTTGTTGACAACAACTTTATGGCTTACGGCTCATCTGTGCGTTATAACCGTCTGAATTCCTACAGGGCTTTGCTCGCCCCGTATTGCTGTGTGGACGGAATGAACGAGAAGGGGCTTGCGGTTGCCGTTTCTCAGCTCAGGGCGAAGGCAACCGACCAGACTGCTTACGGCAAAAAGAATATCACCACCACCGCAATGATACGAGCCGTGCTTGATATGTGCGCGGACGTTGACGAGGCGGTTGAGCTTATTAAAAGCTATAATATGCACGATTCGCTCTGGACAAATTATCACTACCAGATTGTTGACGCTCATGGCAGAAGCGTTACCGTGGAGTATATTGACAATGTGATTCATGTTTATGAGCGCTTTAGTGAAAAATACCCGGCGGACGGCTCTGTTTTTGAAGACGACGGCATAAATCAGCAGTACGCTTCAAATTTCAGCCTCACAAAGGATATCGGCTCATTTAAAATCGAGCAGCACGGCGCTGACCGCGTTGAAGCCGTAAAAAGCGTACTCAGAGCAAAAGACGGTATTCTCACGGAGATGGAGGCTATGGATCTGCTGTCTTATGTGAATCTCAATTACAAGCACGACAGATACCCGTGGAGTGTAACAGCTTTGTGGAGCGCGGTTTACAATACAGGCGAGGGCACACTCAGGCTTGCCGCGAATAAAGACTACAAAAACATCTATACATTCAGGGTCGGCGAGCCGTGCAGGGTGATAAGCCGCGAATCCATTGATAATTCCATATACCCCGACACCGTCTGGTCCCATTAAAACGAAAAAACCGCCCGCGTACCTTAAGGCACACGGGCGGTAATCTTATTGTGTTCAGCTGAAATCAAAGTATTTTGCTCTGTGCTTTTCAAGCCTGTTGCCCATCGCTTTGAGCAGGCTGAGCGCTTCGGCTTTTTCGGCTTCGGTGCCGGTTGCGTACTGCTTCATAAGCCGTCCCTCTTCTCTGCACATTTCATCGTGAAGCGGGAAGTAATACTTAAGAAGGAAGGTTGTGTATTTTGAGAGACGGTAGTCGCCGACAAGGCGGAAGTTTTCATCTATGGTATCAATCGCTACGCAGTAAAATTCTTTTATTGATTTTATCAGCGCCGTTCTCTCGTTTTCGGGTGAGAACACCATGGTAGAGCATACAAATGCGTTTCTGTTTGAGGGGTTTGATGAGTGGCTGTCTGTGCTGCCGACAACGGGGTAGTTGAGCCCGTTTGCCCTGTCCTCATAGTACTTCTGGGTCTGGAAACCGTTTTGCTCATAGTAGTTTTCTCCGCCGAGCACTTCAAAAGCGTCAAACCAGCCCTTTTCGGTTACATAATTCCAGAAGGCAGTGGGCACGTGGTAAACATCGCTTATCCAGGTCGGGTGCGGGAAGATGCCAAGGCCGTTTGCCTTGCGGATTTCATCATATATCCATTTGAATACCGCGGCAGGTATCGGGTCAATGTCTTCGGGCAGGTCGCCGAGTCCGGCGGCGAGCTCCTCCATTTTGTTTTCCCACTCTTCAAGCGGCATATAGTCCGGGCATTCGCCGTTAAGCGAGCGGTATTTTTTATCCGTGCCCTTTTCTCTTACTGCGGGGCCGTCTGTCAGAGCGTTGATTGAGTATTCACCGCCGAAATTGACTGAGTGGAAATCGCTTTCTTTGCCGTGCACGGCGGGCATATGCACCTCCTCGCCCGGTATAACAGTAAGGCCGACGGGTACATTTTTATAGTAATCGATTGCCTCAAGAGAAGGATAGTATCTGTTGTGATCGGATATCACCATAAAGTCGAGGCCGTGTTTTCTGTAATTGGCGCATACCACCGTGGGGGTCTGATTGCCGTCAGAGCAGATTGTGTGCATGTGCAGGTCGCCTCTGAGCGGGTATCTGCCGTCAAGGTCCTTTTCAACACAGTAAACGGGGAACTGGATTATTCTCTTGCCCTCGTCATTCATAAACCTGATGAAATACATCTGTTCGCGTGTGAAAGTGTGCCTGAGCGTGAAGCCACCCTCGTCATCGCAGGTGAGAGAAACCTCCTTGAAATCGCCCGATGCGGGGTAGTCATAAGGCTTGCCCTGCTCAAGAGCGCAGATAAGGGTTTTGTATGTTTTCCCTTTCTCAAAAACAGGTCTTGCGCCGAGCGGGCGTATATGTATCTCGGCCGGTTTGTCTTTTACAAGCACCTTAGGAAAAACGTCATAGTTGAGCAGACTGTCATCAGTGTGAAAATGAGTAAACGGCATAATATAGTCCTCCTTTTTAATGTGCTGTCTCAAGCAGATTATATAATTATGCTCCCGTTCAGTCAAGCGGTTATTTGAGTTTAATGCGCAAAAAAATCAGAGCCCGCTGTTGCAGGCCCCAATTATAAGCGTGATTATGTTGTGCAGGGTTCAATCAGTTGTTCTTGAGCCACTCGTCGGCTTTGGCAGCGGACATGCACTTGATATCCTCTTTGGTGTACTTGGAATCAGCGCCGCCGTTTGTGTAGAGGAAGTAATAACCCTTCTCGGTCTGATAAAGGGACTCTTCAAAACCTGCGGGGTCGCCGAACATGCCTTCGGAATGTCTCTTTATGAGAGTTGATTTTTCGGTGTCGTATTCTCTCTTGCTGATAATCTTTTTCATTTCTTTGTTTCCTTTCAAAAATTATCTTTTTTAATGACAGTATTTTAGCACTATATATAGTATAATTCAATGTTGAATAACACAAAAAACAGTTCACTATTATTACGTTTTTAAGTAATAATGGTTAAAAAACAGGCAAATTTGGTGTTGAATATGCAATATTCTTATGATAATATAACTATACAGAGCTCAGATATGGCTCGGCATATACCTGCTTTGGGAGGAATGAAAATGGCTAAGGCAATCGGCAAAGCGATAAGCAACTTACCGTGGGAGAATAAGCCCGCGGGTTATCAATACCCCGTGTGGAGATATTCGGGCAATCCGATAATCACCCGCGACAATCTCTTCTTTGCAAACAGCATTTTTAACTCCGCCGTAGTGCCTTACGGCGACGGCTTCAGAGGAGTTTTCAGGGTGGATGACAGGACGAGAGACCAGGTCATAGTCACCGGCAGAAGCGCTGACGCCGTAAACTGGCAGCTTGATGAAAAGGTCATATTCAGGGGCTACGACCCGAGAATCTGTGAGATTGACGGCAGATATTATCTCAGCTGGGTCAATCTCACCCCTCACGGCACCACCATCGGCGTAGCTGTTACCGATGATTTTGAAAACTGGGAGCAGCTTGAGGACGCCACCTATCCCGTTGCGAGAAACGGAGTGCTCTTCCCCCGGAAAATAAATGACGAATATATGATGCTCGTGCGCCCGTGTGACAGAGGCCATACACCTTACGGCGATATATTCATTGAGCGCAGCAAGGACCTTGAATACTGGGGCAAATACAGATTTGTCATGGGCCCCGTAAGAAACTGGGAAATGACAAAGGTCGGCGCGGGTCCCACTCCGATTGAAACGGATGAGGGCTGGCTGATGTTTTACCACGGCGTTATCACCAGCTGCAACGGCTTCACCTACAGCATGGGTGCCGCCATTCTCGATATAAACGAGCCGTGGAAGGTGCTTCACCGGGCAGACAGTTTCCTGCTTGCGCCTCACGAAATCTACGAAACCGTGGGCGATGTGCCCAATGTGGTGTTCCCGTGCGCGGCGCTCACCGACTCCGCCACCGGCAGAATTGCCATATACTACGGAGCGGCGGATACCTCCGTTGCCCTCGCGTTTACAACAGTTGACGAAACAATCGACTATATCAAAAAGCACGATATGATAAAATAAACCGTGGAAAGGACAGAGTATTATGAAAAAGTATATGCTTAAATCTGTTTCGCTTCTGCTCGTGTTGAGCGTTCTGTTTTCCGTGTGTGTGTTTTCCGCTTCAGCAGACGCGGCCTCATACAAGATAGTGAATCCCTATGAGAATGTTGTCTGGTCCGGCAGCGATGCCTGGGGCGCTTATAAAGGCAATCTGCATACTCACTCGTTTGTCAGCGACGCTCAGGTGGATTACCGCGATATGATAATCGGCTACTATGAGCACGGCTTTGATTTTCTCGCTATGACCGACCACGGCGTTACGGGCAAGCCCTGGAACGAAAGACCTACGGAAATACCCCTTTATTTATATCAGAGGATAATCGGCAATACCGTTCATTATTTCAGCGATGAGGAATTCGCCGCCCTGCAGGACGGCTCCTTCCCCGTAAACGGTCAGGCAAGAGGCAGAGGCCTTACCTGCATCACCGGCGGCAACGAGCTTAATGCTCTTACCATTACCAAAGACCACGTGAACGCCATTTTCCTTCCCGAACACGCAGGTGACAATTACCTCGGTTATGAAAACGATTATGAGGGTGCGGTACGCCTTGCGGACCATTACGGAGCAGTTTCGTTTATAAACCATCCCGGTGACTGGCTCAACAGCAACAAGGACCGCGCCAACTGCTCAGATCCCGAAAAAATCGCCTATTTTGCCGATATACTCCTTCGCTATGATTCCTGCCTCGGTATGGAAGTGTTCAATGAGCATAACGGCACTACCGGCTATGACAGAGACACCTGGGATAATCTCCTTATGGCCTGCCTGCCTTACGGCAAGAGAGTAATAGGCTTCTCAAACGGTGACACTCACTATATGGAAGATATCGACTCCTCCTTCTCGGTATTTATGATGAAGGAAAACACTCCCGAAAACGTCAGGCAGACCATGCAGTCCGGCTCCTTCTTTGCTGTTACCAGAGTTATCAGGAAAGACACCGAGAAATTCGGGCCCGAAACCGATATGGATATGAGAGACAGCGATGTGCCCTACCCGATGTTCAGTGATATTAAAGTGGACGGCCATAAGATTACCGTAAGCTATTCCGACGCGAACGACATAAGATGGGTCGCTGACGGCAATGTTATAGCAAGCAGCAAGTCCGACCGGCAGGAAGGCGTATCGACTTACACCATAGACCTTGACAGCATTGAAGGCGCAGAGGATTTCCTCTATGTCAGATGCCAGATTATGGGCGAGGGCGGCATTACTCTCACACAGGCATTCCCGATTGATGACGGCAGCGAAAAGCCGGAGTATGTAAGGGACGAATCCGCTGCCGCAAACGCAAAGAGGGCATCCAATCAGTTTTTCAGCCTCAGGATATTTGTCATCATCAAAAAGCTGTATGACCTTATTGCCGACAAAATCGGATAAAACAATTATATGATAAAAGGGAGCTCGATTGAGCTCCCTGCTTTTTTTATTTTTATCCGGCTATTGTCCCGTCCTCGTCCCAGAGGTCGTGCCAGTCTGTCGCACCCGGCCAGAGGAATACCTGCCCCTTTATCAGACGGCAGTTTTTGTCAAGTCCTTTGAGTGTTTCCATCTCCTCTGATGTAAGCGGGTCTTCAACAGTGCTTCGCAGATTGGAGACATACTCGTTCTCGTGAATTGAAAACGGGATGGGAATCTGACCTCTCTGCACTGCCCACTTGAGGCAGATAACAGCAGGATGAACCCCGTGCTTTTCGGCAATCGCAACAAGCTCGGGCACCTGAATATCCGCTATGTCATCGGGCGTAGTGTCGCGATCGGGCCTTGTGGGGCTGCCTATCGGGCAGAATCCTATCGGCTGAATGCCGTGAGAAACAACATAGTCATACAGCTCCGGCTGCTGGAAGCACGGGTGCAGCTCCATTTCAATCACTGTCGGCTTAATCCTGCAAAGCGGAAGCACAGCCTCAAGCTTGGGTATGGTCATGCTGCTCATACCGAGATTTCTGACAAGGCCCATATCATAAAGGCGCTCCATCTGACGCCAGGTTGCCATAAATTCATCAGCGGAAAACGGCTTGCTGTCGGGGTTTCTGCTGTCACCGTCGCATCCGGGTGCGTGATAGTTGGGAAACGGCCAGTGTACAAAATAATAATCAAGATAATCAATCCTGAGGTCGCGCAGCGATTTTGCGCAGGATAAAAGCACATCGCCTCTGCCGTGCATATCATTCCAGACTTTTGAAGTGATAAAAAGCTCCTCGCGTTTCACTTCACCTGCTTTTATTGCATCTTCAAAAACCTTGCCTATCAGGTCTTCGTTGCCGTAAACCGAAGCGCAGTCAAACAGCCTGTAGCCGGCTTTGATTGCTCCTGCGACGGCGGAGCTTACCTGCTCGGGCGTAAAACGGTCGCTGCCGAATGTGCCCATACCTATGCAGGGTATCTTTTCTCCGTTTGAAAGGGTCAGCGAGGGGACTGAGGCGGGGTTGATTCTTTCCATTTTGTTTTCCTCCGTCAATCGTTTATAAGTAGTATTTTGCCGTGGACCTGCGAGGGGTTTTTGTATAGCTCAAAAGCTTCGCCTGCCCGGCTCATCGGAAATCTGCGGAATATGAACGAAGGGTCAAATTTAAGGTCGCCCTTCGCGAAATGCTCCGCGGTCATTGACCATTCTCTGCCCGGGAAGGGGGCGGAGTAGCTCATCCAGCTGCCGGTGAGCGTGAATTCTTTTCTGTTCATATTCTCCCACTCGGCGGGGGTGAATGTCATATCGTTGTGAGGCGTGCCGATGAAGCAGAGCTTTGACTTGTTGCCCGCGAGAGCAAAAGCCATTTTCATGGTAACGGGGCTGCCGGCAGCTTCAAAAACCGCGTCAAATCCTCTGCCCGAGGTGATATCTTTTGCCTTATCGGCAAAACCGGGCTCAAGAGTGTTTATCGTTTCGTCTGCTCCCATCCTTTTCGCAAGCTCAAGACGGCTTTCATCAATATCAAACGCGACTGTCTTTTCAGCTCCGAGTATTTTAGCCCACTGCAGGGTAAATATGCCTATTGTGCCCATGCCGAGCACAGCAATGCTCCCGCCGCCGCTGTAGCCGGAGTGAAGAAGCCCGTGAAGCGCGACGGTTGACGGCTCAAACATCGCCGCCTGCTCATATGGCACGGATGAATCATATTTTACTGCGTTTATTTCCGGTATTACCACATAATCCGCGAAGCTGCCCTGCTGCCTGCTGCCAATAAAAGAGTAATGCTTGCACAGCGAGTAATCGCCTTTTTTGCAGTCTTCGCAATCCATACAGGGCAGCAGAGGCGCTCCGCTGACCGTGTCTCCGACTTTTACACTCTTTACGTTTTTGCCGGTTTCAACCACATCTCCGCTGAATTCGTGGCCAAGCACAACAGGGTAAAAATGCGCGCCGCCGTGAAGCACTCTCGGCACATCGCTGCCGCAAATACCGGTGGCTCTGACCCGCACCTTAACTTCGTTTTCGCCGCATACGGGCGTTTCCCAGTCAGAGTATCTGATATCTTCATTTGCGTAAAGAACCGCCGCTTTCATACGCAGCCCTCCTTCATCATAGTCTCAAGCCTGTGATAGAGCTCAATATATGTTTTATAACGGGAATTGTAGATGCTTTCCGTTTCACTGTCCGGCTTATGAACTCTGCCGGTTTTTACAGTCCTTTCAGCCGCCGATGCTTCATCTTCAAATACGCCGGTGCCGACACCCGCGAGTATAGCCGCGCCGTATACCGTGGCGGAGTTTTCAACAGGCACCTCAATGGTTTTACCGGTGACGTCGGCCTTTATCTGAGTCCACAGACGGCTTACACTGCTTCCTCCCGCGGCTCTCATAACGTTTACGCCGGCTCCCGCCTTTTCCGCGGTTTCGAGATTATGGCGCAGTGAGAAAGCTACGCCCTCCATAACCGAGCGTATTATGTGCGCTCTTGTATGAGCGAATGTCATGCCGTAAAACACACCTTTTGCGTCGGGATTCCAAAGAGGGCTTCTTTCCCCTGCGAGATAGGGGAGAAACACAAGGCCGTCACAGCCGGGATTTACTTCCCGGGCAAGCTCGTCCATCTGCGCGTAAGTGAGCTCCGGGCAGATATTGCTTCTGAGCCATCTCAGCGCGCCTGCGCCTCCGGTGGTGCCGCCCTGAACGAGCCAAAGCCCGGGTACTGTGTGAAAACCCATTATCAGTCCGGAGTCGCTTTCACATTGCCCGGTGCATATGCTCATTCCGCCCGCCTGACCGCTCTGCTCCTGGGTCATACCGGGTTTCACCGCTCCGACCCCGAGAGCGGCGCAGGCCGCGTCAAGCCCTCCGGCGGTAACGGGCGTACCTTCGCAAAGGCCGGTGAGCTCAGCAGCTCCGGCGGTCACTTTGCCGATTATGCTGTGGCAGCTTACGGGCTCGGGCAGGAGATAAGAGGGTATGCCGAGCTCCTTCATTGAGCTTTCATCCCACTTGCCGGTTTTCATATTGAAAAAATGATATGCGTAGCCCTGAGAGACATCCTGTGATGCCTTCCCTGTAAGGCGCATACCTATAAAACTGTTAGACTGAAGTATGTATCTTGCCTTTGAAAACACCTCGGGCATATGGTTTTTATAGTAGAGCAGTTTGGGCAGCGAGTATCCCGGCTGGACCGGATTTTTGCATATCTCAAACCACTCGCTTTCGGTTTTTACCGATTTTATGTATTCGCATTCCGCCTTGCTCCGTGTGTCGGTCCATATGGGTGTCCTGCAAAGAGTATTGCCGCTTTCGTCAACTGCCGCTGCAGCCCAGCCCTGGCCGTCTGTGCCGAGCGCCGCTATATCGGCGGCGTTTATACCGGCGGTGATTTCTTTCACAGCGGAGCATACAGCTTTCCACCAGTCCTCGGGGTCCTGCTCGGCGCAGTGGGGCGCGGGGTAATATGTTTCATAAGAGCAGAGAGTATCCTTTATAAGATTTCCCTCAAAGTCAAACAGTGCCGCCTTAACGGCAGATGTGCCTGTATCAATACCCAGAAGATATTTTTCCATTTTATGCCTTTCCGCTGCTGCCGCAGATTCTTATAAGCTCGCGCACTCTGTTTTCAACCGCTTCTCTGCCCCTGCCGAGATACTTTTTAGGGTCAAATATTCCGCTGTCTTCCGAGAGCGCTTTTCTGACAGCCTTTGTGAAAGTGATGCGAAGCTCCGTTGCGTAATTGACCTTGCAGATTCCTCTCTTTATGCATTCGCGTACGGTTTCGTCAGGCACGCCGCTTGTGCCGTGAAGCACGAGGGGCACGGATACCTTGCCCGCTATCTCTTCAAGCAGAGGCAGATTCAGCCTCGGCTCGGCCGCATATACTCCGTGGGCGGTGCCTATGGCAGGCGCAAAGCTCGTTACGCCGGTGCGCCTTACAAATTCCTCCGCCTGCGCAGGGTCCGTATAGGACACATCCGCGCTGTGGCTGTCCTCTTTACCGCCTACGGTGCCGAGCTCCGCCTCAACGGGCAGGGGAGAGCAGGCGCGTACAACCGATTCGGAAAGAGATATATTCTCTTCAAACGCAAGCAGTGAGCCGTCAATCATAACCGAAGTGTAGCCTGCTTCTCTGCATCTTTCGGCAAGCTCGTATGAGTTACCGTGGTCAAGGTGAAGTGCTGCCGGAACAGATGCTTTTTCGGCAATGGCCCGCGCTGCCCCCGCAAACGCTTCCGCAGGAGCATATTTAAGGGTGGACGGGGTTGTCTGCAGTATAACCGGGGAGTTTTCTTTCTCCGCTGCAGCAATAACGGCCTGAATCATTTCAAGGTTTTCCACATTGAATGCGCCCACGGCATAGCCGCCCCGCTTTGCATCAAGGAGCATTCCGGCGGTGCTTACATAGCTCATAGTTTTTTCCTTCCGATTTTATTACTGATTATTTATGTTTGTCATTATTTCCACATATAACTCGCGTATGTTGTTATTATGAAGAAGACCGCCCATAAGCGACATATGGTCGCCTCTGTAAACCGGATAAACGTTGAACACGCCTTTTTGCGCTTTCCCGCCGCTGTAGTCAGCGGCTTTTGCGTTGAAAGGAGCTCTCGCCGATTTGGTGTTTACGAGACCGTCATTCGGCTGCCAGCTTTTATCGCAGACTACTCCTCCCGGCGTTGTACCCGTATATTCGCACATAACGGTTGACGCGCCCGCATAAATAAACTCAAAATCTCTTTCGTCGCAGGTAGTAACGCCGTTTTCATCTGTCTGTGTCATGCAGCAGGGCACGGAGAAATAATAGGTATTCTTTGAGTATTTCCAGGTTTCGGTCAGGGCGATTGCGGGGTCGATGTCAAGGTCATAGCCCGCGCAGTCTTTTTCATCCCTGCCGTCGTTTATCGGCCCTGCAATGCCGCCGACTGCCGCCACAACAAGCCTCTGATTGAGCGGAGCAATCTTTTTTGCGTTTATTACTTCTTTGCACGCTACGGCGGTGGTGCCGTTATACGGAGCGGCAAGCCCCGTTACGCTGTATATCCAGTCGCTCTTTCCTCCGGCGAAGAGGGATGAAAGCTCGCTTTTGTCAGTCACTGCTCTCTCAGCGGCGCTGCCGTTTGCCATAAGCTCGGCAAGCTCAAGCGCTGTTGCCCCACCGAATGAGTGACCGAGCAGGTTCACCTTGTTTTTGCTGTCCCACGCTTTGAGAAGAGCCTTGCCCGAGTAATCCCTGCCGAATCTCTCGTGGTTGCATCTCTCGCTGTGCTCTTTGCCGTAGTCAACCCTTGTGCCGGTGAGCTGGGCATAAGCCTCACAAGCTCTGTCCCAAGCGCTGCCGTTCATTGTAACGGTAGGCGCAACGCAGTCAAAGCCACGCGCCGTGAGATATTTGAGCATATCTCCGCCGAGAGTACCCCAGTATGGAAAGGCGTCATAGTATAAGGTGTCCTCACCCCAGCCGCCAAGGCCGTGAATAAAGACAAAAGTATAATTTGTTTTGTGTGTGCTTACATCCACGTTGCTTTGCGGTATGTTGGCATAAGGGAAAAGGAACATTATTACTGTCAGCAGAAATGAAATAATTTTTGTCATTACGGCGCCTCCTGCTTTTAATATGTCTGCATTATACCACTGTTATATATTTTGCACAACAAATTATTTAATCTTTTATCTGCAGACAGTTGAAAAACATTGACTGATTTGATATATTTTATTTGTTATCCTAAAGCATTTTCGTTAAGGGGTGTAATCAATGAAAAAAACGCTTAAATCTATCATCGCTCTCGCCCTGTGCTTTGTTATGCTGGCTTCTTTTGCGGGCACCGGCTATGCAAAGGGCGGCAAAAGGTCATCCTGCTCATCCGACTGTGAGTTTTATCCCACAATCATCGTTCCCGGTCTCGGCCAGAGCAGCGTTTGCGTAACCGATGATAACGGAAACTTTGTGCTTGATAAGGACGGCAAAAAGGTTTCCGCATTCCCTGCGTATATTCAGATTGACAAAATCATCGGCAAGCTTATTGTTCCCGCCCTTATGTCGCTTACTCTCCAGAAGGATGTCGGGTTTTCCGATGCTTTTGCGCAGGTTATTGATGACAGCTTCGGAATAAACGCCTGCGACCTCAACGCAAAGACCGGCAAGAATGTTGTTACCGAAAAGTTTCTCCATTCATACGCTGAGTGCTCTGATTATGAGAAAGAGATTATAAACACTCATATTCCTTTTGAGATGTACCCTACGGACCTTCCCGCCGACCATATTTATTATTTCTCCTATAATTCATTCGGCAACCACATTGACCTCGTAAATGAGCTTTATGACTATATTCAGATGGTCAAGGAGCAGACCGGCCACAAAAAAGTTAATCTTGTGCCTTTGAGCCAGGGCAGCTCTATTGTAAGCGCGATGTTTGATTACCGCCCCGAAGTTATGGACCAGCTTCATAAGGTTATGTTTGTTGTGCCTGCGCTTGACGGCTCCATCATAATCGGCGACGTGTTCAACGGCAGAATCAACTTCCTTGATCCCGACTATCTCTATAACGGTTTCCTTGAAGAAATCCGCCTTCTTGACGAATATACCGCTCACCTTATTGAAATCGCTCTGCGTATTCTGCCCGATGAGGTCATTATGGCCGCTCTTAACAAGGGCGTTAAAAACCTCGTTGAAAACACTATGATAAGAAGCACAAGTATGTGGGCGCTCTGTCCGTCATTTGATTATAAGAGCGCCGCGGCAAAGTATCTTTCATCCCCCGAAATGGCAAGCATCAAAAAGCAGACAGACAGATACTATCAGGCGCAGCTTCACGCCCGCGACAATATTAAGAAGCTTAAGAGCAAGGGCGTGCAGGTATTCGATGTAGCGGAATACAATTACGCTGTCATAAATGTAGGCGAAAACTGGAACAAAATGAACGGTGACTTTATCATTCATCTTGATTCCACCTCAATGGGCGCATATTCCGCCAACTGCGGTGAAACTCTGCCCAAAGGATACAAGCAGAAAAATACTCACTGCTCCAATCCGGCGCATAACCATATTTCTCCCGAAAGAGTTGTGGACGCTTCCGCAGGTCTTCTTCCGGACACCACCTTCTATTTCAACGGTCAGCGTCACGACCTTACCGCGCATAATGATGTTATTCTGCGCCTTGCCATGCAGCTGATAGCAAACGACAATATCAAGAATGTATATTCCTCGCCCGAGTTTCCGCAGTTCCTTTCCGGCAGAGATGTCAGAAAGCTTCACGAGCTGCTTGACGCCGCCGGCAAAGTAAAAACGAAATGGCTGCTTCCTTCACTGAGAACTGAGCTTGAGGGAGCTGTGGCCCAGGCAAACGATGTGCTTTCCGACAATCTCAAAACGAGCGATGATTTTGCCGCCGCACAGGCACGGCTTGAAAAGATACTCGCAAAAATCGGAGCCGTAAAGGCGGAAAAGGAAAAGGATCCCTCGGCTCTCAGGGCAATCAGCAATTTCCTCTACAATACTTTCGGCACAAACGGATATTCCGAAATCCCGATGCAAACCGTGCTGAAAATCCTTGAAATGCTTAAGAAATAAAAAAAAGGCCGTCCCGCGGTAATCCTGCGGGACGGCTTTCGGTTTATCTGTTCTGAAGAGTATCAGCCGCTTTTCTTCTGTGCTTTTATCTCCTTTATCTTTTCCGAAACGGAGCAGATGAGCAGCCCCGCTACAATGCCTGCGGATAAGTTCGTGAGCATGGAAAGCAGAAGCGTAAACACAAAAATCAATGCGGACGAAACACTTGAGAAGGCATCTTTCAGTTTGCCCCACTTCACTTGCTGCCATATGCCGACTATCAGCACCACTGCGCAGGAAGCGACCGGCAGACGTGCAAAAAATCCGGTGGGGAAAACCGCCGCTGCCATAACGGCGGCAGAAATCAGGCCGGTAAGCATTTCCTCGGTGCTCCGGGCCGGCTTGCCGGGGTAAGTGTAGCCGAAGAAAGCAGGCATAATGAGCATACCTGCGTTTCCGCCGTAGAGATTGATTCTTTCGCTCTTTTCATCATCACCGGCTGCGATTGTAAATGCCGTGAGCTCGGCGAGCGAATTCAGTATAATATAAAACGGGGTACGAAAGCTTTCAATTCTCAGAGAGGTAACCTCTTTCAAAGAGTGAAGCGTGAATTCGGGCCTGCCGATCATTCTGAATGTTTCAACAGCGCCTTTCGGCACAAGCACGAGATTCAGCAGGTATGTTGCTGCGACGGCGACAAAGGCTGCACTGACAATCTTTGAAGCTCTTTTGAATTTTCTCGGATAGGTAATCATTATTACCATCACGATTGTGCCGTAAAGAATTCCGCGCCAGTTCGGGTGGAAGCCGAATGAGCGGTAGCTTCTGAGCATCTGTAAAACGGTGTTTCCGTTTGCACCAATGCCAAAGTAATCATTTGTCACAAGCACGGTTATCGTTAGCGCTGCGGAAATCATCATTGCAGGCAGAAATGCGGGGCTGCATAACCCTGCCCTTATTGTTTTTGAAGTGCCGGAAACAAACACAAAAACGCCGGCGAAAAACATTGTGATAATTGCGCCTGCAATGCCGGTTGTGTTTACAGCCGAAAGTATAACGGCGAAGCTCAGAAACATCGGAAAAAGAGACGTTTCGGGCTTAATAACCAGAACAACGGCGGCGATAATGCCGGCAATTATGCAGGAAAAAAGCAGGTTGCCCGTGCACGCACCCATGCTCAGCGCGAGGGCGGTCATGAGGGTGCCTTTGTAAAGAGCATCCGGTACGCCGGCTTTAAGCTTTTCAGTATTCAATATCTTTCTCCTTCAATGCCGCCCATAACGTATTATGAGCGGCACAGGTAAAGTTTTATTTTTCGATTTTGGCGAGCGACCAGGAGGCGAAGTCTTCATACACCTTCCTGTTGTCTTTTTCATTATGTATTTCGTGGCGCATACCGGGATAAATTTTGATTACCACATCTTTGACACCGGCTGCCTTGAGCCCGTTGAACACCTCGTGAACACCCTTTGCATAGGAGCCTACGGGGTCGTTCTGACCGGCGGTGAGAAGTATGGGCAGGTCTTTGTTGATTCCGTTATACCAGGCTTTGCCCGATACGGTGTTCAGTATGGTGAAAAGATCTCTGTAACCTGCTGCGGAGAAAAGGAAGCCGCAGTAATCATCGGCCACATATTTGTCAACCTGGTCGGTGTCGGTGGAGAGCCAGTCAAACGCGGTGCGGGGCTCTTCTATTTTGTCGTTATACGCGCTGAAGGCGAGCTTATCAATGAATTTGCTCTTGTATTTGCTGCCCTTTATTTTTGCTATGGCTCCGGCCATTGCGATTGCTATGGGGGCGGCAGGGTTTTTACCGCTCGTGCCGCAGATTATCGCTCCCTTGATTGCCGGGTCGTTTCCGTATCTTCTTATATATTCCCTGCCTATGAAGGAACCCATGCTGTGCCCGAAAATGATGAAGGGAGTATCGGGGTATTCCTTCTTCATAAGCTCCGTAACGGCTTTTTCATCCTCAACGAATGCGTTCCAGCCGTCTTTCTCGCCGAAATAGCCGAGATCATCGTCGCTGTTTACGGATTTGCCGTGACCTACATGGTCGTCTACCACAACTGCCAGACCTTTTTCACAAAGAAACCTTGCCATATCTTCGTATCTCTCGCCGTGCTCCGCCATTCCGTGAATAATCTGAAACACGCCTTTGATGCCGCTGTCAGGCTCCCAGCTTCTTACAAAGAGATTGGCTACACCTGAGGAGGAGGGGACGCTGTATTCTTTTCTGATAACTTCCATTATGTTTCGCCCTTTCATTGTTTTAATACCATATAAATATATCATTTAGCTTGCAGAAATTCAACCTGTTGAGAGATTTTTTTATAAAAAATGCGCGCCGGGCCGCCGGCGGACAGGACGAAAGGGGAGTGAAGCCTGCAAAATAAAGCCCGAGCCTGTCATTTTGCTCAAAAAAAGAGCCCGTTTTCAGTCAAAAAAATGAATTTAAGTATTTTTTTGTACTCGAGTACAAAAATCTCTTTACAACGATGATTCTCTCTGTTATAATCACAATGTAAAGAAATGTGTATTTGAGGTTTTGTAATGGATCAGACGCGCAGGCTCCGCAAAAAAGACGCTACGCACCGCTCTCTTATGCACAGTGCAAAGCAGCTTTTTGAGGAAAACGGCATTTCCAATGTCACGATAGAGCAGATAACCGAAAAAGCGGATGTTTCAAGGTCCACCTTCTTTTCCCACTTCGCCTCGCTTGATGATTTGCTTGAGCAGATTGCCAACGAGGAAATCAGAGACATTATTGAAGCCGCTCACAAAACCGGGAACTTCAGTATAAGGGATCTTTTCGATAAGCTCACCGAAGATACTTACCCCTATCCTTACCTCGTTTGTGAGCTTATAATTAAAATTATTCTTTCCGATAACAATTCTTCCGTCGCCGAGGCGTTTGGCCTTATCAGCGATGAAATAAGCGAGGGCGCGTTCGGCGCTCACAGCCGCGGCTTTGAAACCGATGATATTTCGGCTTTCATCTTCGGAGCTTATTTCGGCCTGATTTTCCGCAAGTTTCTCAGCGGTGAGCCTTTTGAAGACCCGGATGAAACAAAAGATAAAATCAATAAATTTATAAACTATATGAAAAACCAGGAGGAGTAAACAATGAGTAACGGTTACGCAATCAGCAAATGGCAGCCCGCAAAGCCCATCTATGACAAGCTCAAAGAGCTCACGTCAAAACCCATCTACTGCATTTCCGATGACGAGCTTGAGAGAGTGCTTGAGCATTTTGACACAAAGTGCGCAAAGTCAAAGGAAATCACCACAGAAGCAAAGAAATTCATCCCCGGCGGCGTTCAGCACAACCTTGCATTCAACTATCCGTTCCCCATCTGCATTGAGAAGGCCGAAGGCGCTTATCTCTATGACCGTGACGGCAACGAATATATTGACTTCCTTCAGGCGGGCGGCCCGACCATACTCGGCTCAAACTATCCTCCCGTACGCGAGAAGGCCATTGATCTTATCAACACCTGCGGCCCCGTAACAGGTCTTTTCCACGAGGGTGAGCTCCTTCTTGCAAAGGAAATCAACAAGCATATGCCCAACGTCGAAATGTTCCGTATGCTCGGCTCGGGCACAGAGTCCGTTATGGCAGCTATCCGCGTTGCCCGTAACGCCACAAAGCATAAGAGAATAATCAAAGTCGGCGGCGCTTATCACGGCTGGTCTGATCAGATGGTTTACGGCCTTAAGATTCCCGGCTCAAGACATTTCCTTGAGTCCCACGGTATCCCCTCAGGTTGCTACGGCACCACAGACGAAGTCAGACCCAACGATCTCGGTATGCTCGAGACTATGCTCAAGCTTAACAAGATGCGCGGCGGCACAGCAGCTGTCCTTGTAGAGCCCGTAGGTCCCGAAAGCGGCACAAGACCCGTTGATTTCGAATATAACAAAGGCGTTCGCGAGCTCTGCGACAAATACGGCGCACTCTTCATCATGGATGAGGTTGTTACCGGTTTCCGTGTAGGTCTCGGCGGTGCTCAGGGCTACTTCGGCGTAGTTCCCGATCTTACCATTTTCGGCAAAATCGTTGCCGGTGGCTATCCCTCAGCAGGCGGCGTAGGCGGTAAGAAAGAGTATGTCAGCGGTATGGCCGCAGGCGTAGGCACAATGATGAAGCGCGCTTATGTTGGCGGCACTCTCGCAGCCAACCCGCTTTCGTCCTATGCAGGCTACTGCGCAATTCAGGAGATTGAAAAGACCAACGCCTGCGAAAAAGCAGGTCTTGCGGGCGACAGACTCACAAACGGTCTGCAGCAGCTGCTTGATAAGTACGGTCTTCCCTTCGTTGTTTACAACCAGGGCTCAATCGTTCACCTCGAGTGCTCAGCCGCAATGAGCTATGACTTCAGCTCAATGTTCCTTCCCGCTTCCGTTATCCCCATGCTCAAGGAGAAGCCGGAAATGCTCCGCAGAAAGGTTGCTATGGAGCAGATGGGCGCGGCATATATGGCTCACGGCCTTGTTACTCTTGCAGGTTCAAGACTTTATACCTCTCTTGCAGATACAGACGAAATCATCGACGAAGCTCTCAACCGCTTCGAGGCAGTTTTCAAGACTGTTACTGTCTGCACCAGAAATCTCGACAAATAATAAACGCTTTTCCCGGCGGGGCATTCAAATGCTCCGCCGATTTTTTTTATTTTATTACATTTTATTCAATATATATTGATATTTGAGCAGTATAATTTTCCCGAGAAATACTACATTTGCCATTTTCAACAAAACTCCATTTGTGAATTATTTGCTAAAATTGCTTAAAAAAAGCCCGATTATTGAAAAAATTCACAAAAAAATAATATGTTTCTATTGCAAAATGTGATTTTATTGTGTAAAATGTATATAACTTTATGGTATTTTTGACCATACTGTATATTTCGAATTGAAATAATAACCAATGCGCAAATATAAAGTAAACGTATGAGGGGTATTGTTGTATGTCAAACAGAATTTTTCAGGGGCTTGTACATCAGATGCGTGATGCCGTCGGCAGGACTTTGGGTGTTATCGACGAGACCGGCACAATCATCGCGTGCAGCGAGCTGAGCAAAATAGGCGAGGTGTTTCCTTCTGCGGTGGATGTTTTTGCAGATAACGAGCTTCACCACATAGGCGGCTACACCTTCTGCACCTTCGGCAGCCACGCCAAAAATGAGTACGCCGTGTTTCTCGAGGGTACCGACGAGGTGGTCGGCAGGTTTGCCGCTGTCTGCTGTGTTTCTCTTGAAAATATTGAGCAGTATTACAAGGAAAAATTTGACAGGAGCAACTTTATCAAGAATGTAATTACGGATAACATTCTTCCCGGCGACATATATCTTAAGTCCAGAGAACTCAGATTCAATATGGATGTGCAGAGAGTTGTGCTTCTTGTCAGAGTTACCGAGCACAACGATGCCACGGTTTATGACGCGGTTTCAAATCTCTTCCCCGACAAGAGCAAAGACTTTATAGTCGATATCAGCGAAACCGACATTGCCATTGTAAAGGAAATCAGGAACAGCACCGAGAGCAAAGACCTTGAAAAGCTTGCGAGAAGCGTTGCGGATTCTTTGAGCAGCGAGCTTTACACACACGTGTTTGTCGGCATAGGCACCACGGTTGAGGGCATAAGAGACCTTGCCCGTTCATTCAAGGAGGCGCAGATTGCCCTCGAGGTCGGCAAGGTATTTGATACCGAGAGGACCATCGTTTCCTATGATAACCTCGGTATCGCCCGTCTTATCTATCAGCTTCCCACCACACTCTGCGAAATGTTCCTCAAGGAAGTCTTCAAGAAGGGCTCCATCGATTCGCTCGACCACGAAACGCTCTTCACCATTCAGAAGTTCTTTGAGAATAACCTCAATGTTTCCGAAACCTCAAGGAAACTGTTTGTGCACAGAAATACCCTTGTTTACCGCCTTGAAAAAATCAAGAAGCTCACCGGCCTCGATCTGAGAGAGTTCGATGACGCCATCGTATTCAAGGTGGCTCTTATGGTCAAGAAATATCTTGACGCCAAGCCCACCAAATTCTGATATTGACCGCACATAATAAAAGGAAAGGTATAATATCGTGATTGAATTCAAAAACGTAACAAAAAAATACGGTAATAAGATTACCGCGCTCAGCGATGTCAATCTGACCATTGAAAAGGGCGAATTTGTCTTTGTGGTCGGCTCATCCGGCGCCGGCAAGAGCACTTTCCTCAAGCTTATGATGAGAGAGGAGGTCCCCACCTCCGGCACCATAATCGTTGACGGTGTAAATCTCAATAAAATCAAGAGAAGACAGATTCCGAAGTTCCGCAGAAAGCTCGGGGTCGTTTTCCAGGATTTCCGTCTTATTTCTAATATGACGGTGTTCAATAATGTCGCTTTCGCAATGCGAGTTATCGGCACCAAGGAGAAAAAAATACGCAGGAGAGTACCTTACCTTCTCAGTCTTATGGGTCTGAGCGACAAGAGCCGCAACTATCCCAGAGAGCTTTCGGGCGGCGAGCAGCAGAGAGTCGCTCTCGCAAGAGCGCTCGCAAATGATGCCGAGATAATCATTGCCGATGAGCCTACGGGCAACGTAGACCCGCAGATGAGCTATGAAATAGTTGACTTGCTTATGCGCCTTAACGAAGCGGGCACTACGGTTATAATGGTTACCCACGAGCATTCTCTCGTCAAGTGCTTTGACAAGAGAGTTATCATACTTGATAAGGGCTCTGTTGTGTCCGACGGCGGTATTCTCGACCACGAGGCGGCCACCGATCACATTAACCCGATAAGCGAAATGTCCAGCAAATACAACGCTCCCGGAGCGCAGGATTACTCCGGTTACGCCAAGAGCGCCGAGAAAGAAGCTGAAAGCGCCGAGCCGGAGGAGGTTACCGCTTTCTCTGAGGATTTTTACTCGGAAGAGGCGAGCGAAGAAACAATCGAAGAAGAAAACATAGACGAAATAGCTTCTCTTATGGAGGAGCTTGAAGTGGATGTGGATATGAGCTATATAAATGATGCTGTTTCCGCTCCTGCTCAGGAGGACGAAGCCTCACCTGCATCCGTAAATACCGACGGAGGTGAAAGCCATGACTAAACTGAGATACCTTACCAAAGAAGGCTTTCGCAATATGAGAGTCAACCGTCTTATGACTCTCGCTTCCATCACAGTCCTTTTCAGCTGCCTGCTGCTTGTTGGTGTTGCGTTTATGCTCCTTGTAAATATTGAAACGCTTATCAACGGCATAGAGCAGGAAAATGTTATTATGGTATTTGCGAATACCGATGCGACCCCCTATGACTATATGAAGCTCGGCGCGGAGATAAACTCGATTGATTACATTGAAGAGGTTGAGTCGGTCGAAAAGGGCCCCGCTTATGAAAAAGAGCTTGAAAAACTCAGCGACGAAGTAAGAGAATATCTTGAAAATGTCGAGGAGAATCCTCTTCCCGACGGATACAGAATAACAGTTTCCGACATGAATCACTTTGATGAGGTTGTAAACGAGCTCAAAAAGCTCGAAAACGTGCTCAGAGTGCGTGAAAACAGCGCTCTCGCGCATCAGCTGTCTTCCGTCAGGGATGCCGTGCAGTACATCAGCCTCGGAATAATTATTCTTCTGCTTCTTGTTTCACTGTTTATAATATCCAATACCATCAGAATCACAATGTACAGCAGGAGGCTTGAAATCAGCATTATGAAGAGTGTGGGCGCCACAAACTCCTTCATACGCTGGCCTTTCATAGTGGAGGGTATAAATATAGGTATAATCGCCGGAATCTTAGCAACACTCGCGGTCTGGGGACTTTACAACCTCACAATGCGCGAGCTTATGCCCACTCTCACGGCGTTTGTAAATATCGACCAGGTTCCCTTCCTCACATATGCGCCTTACATTGCGGCGGCATTCCTTATCATAGGAATATTCACGGGCGTATTCGGTTCATCAACATCCATAGGGAAATACCTTAAAGAAAGGAAGTTTGTTGAGCTTGAAGACTGATATATTCAGGAAAAAAACGATAATCAGAATTCTTGCCGTCGCCGTTGCATTCTGCTGCGCTTTCGCTTCTCTTGTTTATACATCTCCCAAGGCGTCGGCTGACGAAGAGCTTGATGACCTTCAGAGACAGTATGACGATATCGAGCAGAAAATACAGAAAAACAAGGATGAGCTCAGCGAGGTTCAGGGTGAGATAAAGGATAACACCAAGAAACTAAACAAGCTCAACTCCGAAATAAGCGATATCAACAGCCAGATAAACATCCTTGAAAGCAGAATCAGCACCCTCAATGCCGATATTTCCAGCAAGGAGACAAGCATAAGTAAAATTGAGGATGAGATAGAAGATATCAACAAGCAGATTGAAGATACCAACGCCCGTATGGAGGAAACAAGATCCACCATGCAGGACACAAGAGAGTCTCTTATGGGCAGAATCCGTGAAAACTATATGAACGGAGAAACAAGCACGCTCGAAATTCTCTTTTCATCCGATGATATTTCTTCATACTTTACCCGTATGGAGATTATGCAAAGGGTATCCGAGAGCGATGCCGCACTCATAGATGATCTTACCGCAAAGCTTGCAAAGCTTGATGATCTCGAAAAAGAGCTTAATGAAAACAAGACGGATCTCGAGGCCAAAATCGTTGAGCTTGAAGAGCAGAAAACTGCGCTTGACGGCAGAAAAACAGATCTGCAGGACAGCAGATCCACCGAGCAGAAAAAGAAATCCGAAGTAACCTCCAAAAAGAAAGAGGTTCAGTCGATAATAAACGAGCTTGACCACGACAGTGATGAATACAAAGCCGAAATCAAGCGTCAGCAGGCAGAAAAGGAAGAACTGAGCAGGCAGATTGACGCCTATATCTCCGCTCACGGTTCTTCTCTGGGCGATACGCCGAACGCCACTTATGAAAATGACGGCCATATGTCATGGCCCGTCAAATTCAAGAGCTATGTCTCTGCCGGTTATCCCTCATACAGCGACGGCAGCCCGCACTGGGGTATTGACATCTGCGCCGTAGGCGGCAACAGCAGAGGCAGGCCCTTCAATGCTGCGCAGGGCGGCGAGGTCATCATCGCGGTCAATGACGGCAACTGGAATTACGGCTTCGGCAATTACTGCGTTATAGACCACGGCGACGGCACACAGACGCTTTACGCGCACTCCGACAATATCCAGGTGTCTGTAGGTCAGATTGTCAAAGAGGGCGATCAGATAGGCATTATCGGCGCCACGGGCAATGTTACCGGCCCGCATCTTCACTTTGAAGTCAGAGTCAAGAATGCCGACGGCAGCGTAAGCCGTGTGAATCCCCTTAACTATGTTACCAACACCACGGCTTAAATCTTGAAATCGGAGGAATCTCCTTGAACAAAAAGATTTCTTTCGGGCTTTGTCTTTCCCTTGTAATAATTGCCGTAGCGGCCACATTTGCAATTACAATGGTATTTTCAAAGCAGGTTTACAACAGCATAATAAGCAATATATCCCAGCGCTCGCAGACCTATGACAGCGCCGAAGAGATTAACCGGCTTATTTCCAACTATTTCTACGGCGACCTTGAGGAGTATAACAATAACCTCGGGGCTGCTCTTGCCAAGGGTTATGTAAGCGTGCTCAATGACAGCAGCAGCTATTATATGACCGCGTCCGAGTATGCGTCATACACCGAGAAGCTCGAAAGCGGACAAATCGGTATCGGCATTGACACGATATATGATTATTCAAGCGGACATCTTGTAGTTTCATACGTGTATGAAGGCTCATCGGCTGAGAGCGAAGGTCTTGAGGCGGGTGATATCATAACGGCTGTCAACAATGTTACCGTTACCAGATATAATTATCAGACTCTTGCCGGGAATTTCACCGGCACAAGGCTTTCTCTTGTCACGGTTGAGTATCAGCGCGATGATGTTACAAAGACAGTGACTGTTATGAATACCTTCAATATACCCACCGTGGTGTATGAAGAGGTCAGCGGTATAGGCTATGTCCGCATCAGCGGGTTTTACAAAAACACCGAAAACGAGCTCAAGACGGCCCTTGAGGCGCTTAAAAGAGCCGGCACGGAAAGCGTGGTCTTTGATGTCAGAAACACTTCAGAAGGCACAGTTGAATATGCCGCAAAGACCATAGATGTTGTTGTGCCCAATATTTCGGGCAACATCGCCGTTGCCAAAGACAAAAACGGCGAGACGGTTGAAACGTTTTCTGCTGAATACAGCGAGTTCCCGTTCCGATACGCGGTACTTATTAACTCCGGCACAAAAGGTCCCGCCGAGCTTTTCGCCTGCGACCTGAGAGATATAAAGCAGGCGCAGCTCATCGGCACCGCCACCGCGGGCGTCGGCACAATGCAGGAGATATTCAACCTTGATGACGGCAGCGCCATTTCGCTCACCGTTGCGCTTGTAATACCCAAAAACGGTGAAACCGCGGTTTATGACAAAACAGGCGTAGCCCCCACCATGGAGGTTACGGTGCCTGTTGATGATTCCGGCATTGCTCTGATTCCTCAGGAAGAGGATGGTCAGCTTTCGGCGGCAATCAATCTCCTGAAAACCAACTGAGGAGGATAATATGAAGGGCTCAAGGCGTATCACGGCGATATTTGTTTCGTGCATTCTGATACTTTCATTTATGTTGCCTGCCTGCTTTATGCCCGGCGCGGGCCTTACCGGTCACGCTTCGCAGTCGTATTCGGACGGGGATGTTATCGAGTACGGTGTTTACCCCAAATCCCTTGTCACTGATGAAAGCCTGCTGGCGTCCCTTAACGGCCTTGCCTGTACTCCCGTGTCTTACGGCTGCTATTCCGGCACAGGCAAAATATATGACGGTAAAATGGCGGCCTCCGATTTGATGACCTATGCGGATGTTGAGTACGGCGGCGAAAAATACAGGCGTGTTTATATAAACAACTACAGACCGGGTATGACCGGATTTGCGCCCGACAGCACAGGCGGCAATTCCTCACAGGATGAAAACGGATTCCTTTCCGGCAATGCATTCTGGTTTAAGTTTGAACCTATTACCTGGAAGGTTATAGATGCTTCCGAAGGGCTGGTAATAAGCGATTTCGTTATAGATTCGCAGGCGTTCAATGATTTTGCCTGCACAAAGCTGTATGTTGACCAGAAATACTCTTACTGCTCGTCATCTCAGATGAGCAGCCTTTGCAGCGACTATAAAAACAGCAGTTTAAGAGCGTGGCTTGGAGAGACTTTTCTCACCTGCGCCTTTACGGACAACGAGGTTTCTCTTATTGCGGAAACTCAGAATGACAACAGAGGCTACCTTACTTTAAACGGTATTACAGGTTACACTGCTCTTGATTCAAAGACCACTGCCGACAAGGTTTTCCTTCTCTCGTCAGACG
Source organism: Clostridiaceae bacterium (assembly GCA_016282855.1). Classification (GTDB taxonomy): domain Bacteria; phylum Bacillota; class Clostridia; order Oscillospirales; family Acutalibacteraceae; genus CAG-177. The sequence continues at coordinate 28,365 of JAEELT010000121.1, forward strand.
AGGTGCAAAACCCGGATTACGGCTTTGATTCCGACTCTTCACGCCTTGCTTATCCCACCGATTACGCACGGTGTATGGGCGCTTATGTTTACAGATACAGCGGCCCGGCGGGCGGCACATACAGCCTTTATGACGGGCTTTCGCCCTGGAGACTGCGCAATGCCGGCACAGCGTCAAATTACACCTGCTGTGTCACCAACGGCGGCTCGGTCAAAGAAGAGTTTTACGCGGCGTGCGACACATCCATCGGCATAAGACCCGCAATGAAACTCCTTTCGCTCACTATGTACACTGTGAGTTTCAGCGCGAATGGCGGCAGCGGAGCGCCCGGCGCAGTTAAAAAAGCTTCCGGTCACACGCTGATTTTACCTTCTCAGATTCCCGAAAACAGCCCGATGCGTTTCCTCGGCTGGGCATCCTCGGCTTCGGCGCAGCAGCCTGAGTATTTCGCTTCAGGAGAATTCAGCCTCGATGCCGACACGGTTCTGTATGCTGTATGGGGTGATGAAGATTCTTTATCCGTACAGCTTGATAATGTAACAACCGACGCCTCTTCCTCGCAGACACTTACATTTTCATTCACGGGCGGCGGCATAACGGGATATTCCTTAGGTACATCCCCCAATCCGGAGGAGAACAGCTTTGTTCCCGTTTCTTCATCTCCGGTTACGGTTTCCGTTTCGGGAGCCGGCACATACGTTTTTGCCGTTCGTGACGGAAACGGAGTTTTTTCAGAGCCGTTTTCAATTACATTTTATCAGACGGATTTCAACGCCGCAGGCGGGGAATGCGATGTTCAGAGTGTGATTTCATCGGCAGGACGCAGTTTTACTCTGCCTCAGGCTTCTAAAGAAGGCTTCAGGTTTTCCGGCTGGTCCTCAGACCCGGATGCTTCTTCCGCGCAGTACGGCCCCGGCGAATCATACACGGCAAACGGTGATGCTGTTATGTACGCCGTTTGGTCTTCGGGTGAATGCGTTCTTTCTTTTGATGCCAACGGAGGAACCGGAGCCCCGGCACCGTTATCCGGCAGAGGAAATGTCACTCTTCCGTCCGCTGTTCCCGTTAAACCCGGCTTCACATTTAAAGGCTGGAGCACAAGCCCCGTTTCAGAAGCTGTTCTCTATAAGCCTTCAGGCGTGTTCTGTCTTGAGAGCGATACCGTACTGTATGCGGTGTGGTCAAAAAACGCATCAATTTCAATAAAGCATTTCGGCGACAGTTCCGTAAAAATCGATTATAAGGCAAGCGTCACCTACCGCGCGGTGATTGACGGCAATCCCGACGGTGCCGTAATCAGCTGGTATATTGACGGCAAACCCGTAAACGGCGGAGAGACCTGCAAGGTTTCAAAAGCCACTCAGAACTATACTGTGGAAGTGAAGCTGATTAAAGGCGGCGCGGATATAGCCACGAGCGGAGTCAAAACAGTCAATGTAAAAAGCGGATTTTTTGCAAGGGTGGTTGCTTTCTTCAGAGAGATTTTCAGGCGTCTGCCCGACTATGAACTATAAAATAACATAAAATGACAAGCGCCCCGAAGGATAACTTCGGGGCGCTGCTGATGCCTGTTATTTAAAGCTTTACGCTTACTTCTTTACCGTTTATGATAAGTGTGTATTTGCCTTTGCCGTTAAGCTTGTAATCGGTAATCTTGCCGTTTTTCCAGGATATGTCAACCGTAACGTTTCCTTTTGCTTTAAGGCCTCTTACCGAGCCGCTCTTCCACTTTTCGGGCAGTGCGGGCAGCAGATATATTCTGCCGTCACGGCTTTGAAGCAGCATTTCGGTTATGCCGCTGACATAGCCGAAGTTGCCGTCAATCTGGAAAGGCGGATGAGCGTCAAAAAGGTTTTCATATGTTCCGCCTCCTCTGCCGTAGTTTATTCCGGTGCTTTTAACGGGCCTCAGCTGCATCTCAATAAGCCTGAGAGCGTGATTGCCGTCAAAAAGGCGTGCCCAGAAGTTGATTTTCCATCCGAGCGACCAGCCGGTGCCGGCGTCTCCGCGCCTTTCAAGTGTTTTTCTGCAGGCGTCAGCGAGAGCGGGTGTTCCGTCGGGAGTTATTATACTTGCGGGGTGAAGGGCATAAAGATGCGAGCAGTGCCTGTGATGCAGTTCGGTTTCGGGGAAGTCCGCTCCGAATTCAAGCAGCTGACCTTCGCTGCCGGTAATAAAATCGGGGAAGGCGTTCATTGTGTCGCTGAGCTCTTTCGCAAACTCTTTGTCTGTGCCGAGTATTTTTGCAGCTTTAATCGTGTTTGCGAAAAGATCGCGGCAAATGCTCATGGACATTTCGGAATAAACCGAAACACAGCAGTCTTCACCCTCATATTCAAAGTCGTTTTCAGGCGAGGTGCCGGGGCAGAGGAATTTCTTTCCGTCTTTTTCGGTCATTATATCAAGATAAAAACGGGCCGCTCCTTTCATCAGAGGGTAGGCTGTATCTTTAAGATATTTCTTATCTCCGGTGTATTCGTAATGCTCAAAAAGGTGCCTGCACAGCCAGCCCGATGAGCCGTGCCAGAATGCCCACGAAGCACTTCCGTTTACGGGAGTCGCGAGACGCCACAAATCCACATTATGGTGAGACACCCATCCTCCGGCGCCGTATTGCCCTTTCGCTGCTTTTGCGCCTGTTACCGACAGCTCGCGAATCATTTCAATAAGCGGCTCGTTGAGCTCAGCCATATTGCACGGCAGCACTGGCCAGTAATTCATTTCGGTATTGATATTAACAGTGTAATTGGCGTTCCAGGGCGCATCCAGACGGTTGCTCCAGATACCCTGCAGGTTACCGGGCTGTGTGCCCGGCCTTGATGAAGCGATTGCGAGATATCTGCCGTAATTATATGTAAGTATGACCAGGCCTATGTCATCCTTATCTTTCTTGAACGCCACAAGGCGCTTGTCTGTCGGCAGATTGCGGCTCCTGCCGGCTATGTCAAGCTTTACTCTGTCATATATGCTCTTATAATCTTTAACCGCTTTTTCCCTGATTTTGTCGTAATCCTTTGCTTTTTCAAGGATATCAAGGCAGGCGATTTTGTACTCCCTGCCGTCAAGGAAAGGATGCCTGTCAAAGCCGTTAAAGCTTGTGGCGCAGGCAAAATA
>JAEELT010000015.1 GCA_016282855.1 Clostridiaceae bacterium
ACTATCTTTCCCTTCACGACCCTGTTCGAACAGATCGACGCGGCCCAGGTCGAGGATCTTATGGAGATGCGGCTCCACGCGCTCGTGGACTGCCAGGGGCACGCCGGCTATGTGAAGCACGTGGTATCACCATTTCTACTGCTCACGTAGAATACGAAACAGCTACTCGCCACTATGCTCACGTTGACTGCCCGGGCCACGCCGACTATATTAAGAACATGATCCCCGGCGCTGCTCAGATGGACGGTTCAATCCTTGTTATTGCCGCTACCGACGGCCCCATGGCTCAGACCAAAGAGCACCTTCTCCTTGCCCGTCAGGTTGGCGTTCCCAAGATTATCGTTTTCCTCAACAAAGTTGACCAGGTTGACGACCCCGAGCTCCTTGAGCTTGTTGAAATGGAAGTCAGAGAGACTCTTGCTGAGTACGGCTTCGATGAGGATGCTCCCATCATCAAGGGCTCCGCTCTTAAGGCACTCGAATATGACGGCGGCGATGTAAACGCCCCCGAAATCGCTTGCATCTGGGAGCTCATGGATGCTGTTGACTCCTACATTCCCACTCCCGACCGTAAAGCTGACCTTCCCTTCCTTATGCCCGTTGAGGACGTATTCACCATCACAGGCCGCGGCACCGTTGCCACCGGCAGAGTTGAGCGTGGACAGCTTAAGACCGGCGAAGAAGTTGAAATCGTTGGCCTTACCGAGGAGAAGAGAAAGACAGTTGTTACCGGTATCGAGATGTTCAGAAAGATTCTCGACTACGCAGAGGCAGGCGACAACATCGGCGCACTCCTTCGCGGTGTTCAGAGAACAGAAATCGAGCGCGGTCAGGTTCTCTCCAAGCCCGGTTCAATCCATCCCCACACCAAGTTCGTTGGCCAGGTTTACGTTCTGACCAAGGATGAAGGCGGCCGTCATACTCCGTTCTTCAACAACTATCGTCCTCAGTTCTATTTCAGAACCACCGACGTTACCGGCGTTATCACCCTTCCCGAAGGCACAGAGATGTGCATGCCCGGCGACAACGTTGACATGAAGGTTGAGCTCATCACCCCCATCGCTATCGAAAAGGGTCTTCGTTTCGCTATCCGTGAAGGCGGCAGAACCGTTGGTTCAGGCGTTGTTATCGAGATCGACGAATAATTAACACCACAGCATAATTAACCGGCGAGGTCTTATGGCCCCGCCGGCTTTTTTTGTCTGATTTGCGGCGCATGAGAAAAGCTGACAAAAAACGTTACTGCTCCCGCCGGTTTTAATCAGAATATAAAAGGAGTACGGGCTGTTGACCCGTACTCCTTATCTGTCTTTGGCCGCTTGTCTTTTATGCGGCTGATTAATCCGAGAGAAACATTGAAATATCTTTATATATTTCGTCAACATACATATCGTGCAGCACCGCGTGCTTTACTCCGGGGTAATGCACGGTGAAAATATGGCAGTAACCGTCACGGTTCAGCTGATTGAGGGTGCGTCTTAAGGGCGAAACTCTTCCGTTAGGGTCATGCGCGCCGTAGGCAAGCAGTATTCTCAGCTCCTCATTGAGGCACTTGTGAACAGGCACCTGCTTCATAAGGCAGGCTGCGTCAGCCATTGAGTAAATCGCGCCGTTTGTAAGGCGGCAGCCGTGAACAAGAGGATCGCGGCTGTATTCGAGCGCCGATGTATAGTTGTTGAAAATCCGCTTTTCATCGGGGGAGTTGACATATGAGGCGATAAGCCCGGTTACGGTGTTTGCGTGATTCCTGTTTTGAGAAAAAGAGCAGATGCCGCGAATAAGCGATGAAGAAGCAGTCGGGGCGAAGGCGCCGGTCATAATCAGCTTTTTAATGCGCGTGTCATTGTTTTTAAGATACAGACGCGCTATTGAAGCTCCCTGAGAGTGGGCAATCATATATACAGGAATGCCCGGGCAGGTTTGCTCAATGCAGGCGGTAACAGCCGACTGGTCATCAACTAGCTCACCGCAGCTTTCAAAATGGCCGAGGAAATACCTTGCGTTTACGCTCTGACCGTGACCGCGCAGGTCGGATATAAATACAGCGTAGCCGATTCCGGACAGAAACTCAGCCAGGGGATAGTATCTCTCTTTATGCTCTCTGAGACCGTGAATTATCTGAACAGCCCCTCTCGGGTTTTCAGGCTCAAAAGCTGCTGCTGAAATGATAAGCCCGTCTCTGGCGGTTATGGTGAATTCTCTCATTGCGAGTGCCTCCGCGGTGGAAATTTAAAAAATTCGCGTAAAAACATTCTAACATATAATGAAAAAAAATAAAAGTGTACAGCGGCACTTTTTTCACCCGGTAAAGGAAAAAACGGCAAAACAGCTCTGAAAAAAGGCGAAAATCGCAATATATATGTAACGAAATGATAAGAAGGAGAAAAAAAGCACAATATTTTGTGAATTTTTTTAGATTTTTTAAAAAAATACTTGATTTTAGTGTTTATTCGTATTAAAATACAAAGGACAACAGTATATATTGTGTGATGGTATATACATAAGTCACTACAGATTGTAGAAAGGAGATGAACCGGTCAACCATTCAGCCGTTAGAAAGCATATAACTCATTTACTATCGGTTTTGCTTAAATGATAACACTTCTGAAGAAAGTTACCATCTAAGCAGCTGAACAGGCTGCGTTCATTATTGCTCACAAACGGGTGGTCGTGGAACACCATCCAAGTTTTTCCGATATCGATATCAGGAAACATTCGTAACTCGGATATACGAAAGGGTATGATTATCATGAGAAAACTACTTGCAGTTGTCTTAGCACTTGTTTTAGCCTTTTCATGTACTGCAATAGCTTTTGCTGCGGATACAGTCGCTAACGATTCCTGGAGCTGCCCATATTGCAACCAGAAGTTTGAAGGTTACAAAAACGATCCAACTTCTCAGAAGTTGCACATGGACGCCTGCGACAAGAATCCATCCAACAAGACTGCAGACAACGACGAGATTTATACGTGTCCTGGTTGCGGAAAGAAGTACACTAACCTTGCTGATTACAATGCGTGCCTTGCGAGTCACAACTACGGTGTTGACATGCATTACGATGACTACATCGGTAAGACCCTTCCGCAGCTCTTTGAGACACTCATGACCTATTTTGTAGGAAGCCAGTCACAGACTCTCATCTTTGACATCCTTTATAAGATCTTCGATTATATTACGGCGTTTATCGATGCTCGAGTAGGCGGTGGAACAGGTGATGTTGAAGGTGTTAACGGCGCAGTAGCCGAGCTTGACAGTGCTCTTGCCGGTATAGATCTTTCGCTGCCTGAGTTTGACGGAGTAACAGATATTGTTACCTCCATCAAGCAGGAGATTAAAAGAATCTATGCCAGCGACATCGAGACATCTGTAGAAGAAACCGAAGCAGAAGCACTTCCGGATACCGGCTCCGCAGACGCAGGGATTGCGGTCTTCGCGGCTGTTTCCGTACTTGCTGCGGTTGCGTTTATTTGCACGAAAAAAAAGGCTGAATAATTCTATTTGATACGCCTGAGCGTAATCATGCAAGGGGTGTTATCATTTAAATAAAGCTGATAGTAATTTTTATAAACCCGCAGGAGCAATCCTGCGGGATTTTTTTGTTCTGAGCAAACGAGATATTTCTTGACTTTCCTGCCGGGCGGTAGTATGATTTGTATAACAAAACATACCACGGAGGGATGCTTTATGAAAACGCCTGCGGGTAAACAGGCATGGAGCGTAACTGTAGGCACAAAAGGTCAGATTGTAATACCGAAAGAAGCGAGAGAAATGTTTGACATCAGACCCGGCGATACGCTTATTCTGCTCGGTGACAAAAATCGCGGTATCGCAATCCCGCCGAAGTCCGAATTTTCATCTTTCTTTTTAAAAATATTCGGCCGGGGTATGGCGGCAGAAGAGGAGGGTGAGCAATGAGTGTTCTCGAAGTAAGAGGCCTCGTCAAGAGCTATCCAGGCTTCATTCTCGATAATATATCTTTTTCGCTTGAAAAAGGCAGAATTATGGGCCTGATAGGCCGTAACGGAGCAGGCAAGACAACCACGCTGAAATCGATTTTCAACCTTGTCCATCCCGATAAAGGGGAGGTCAGTGTGTTCGGGCTTGATATGCCTGAAAATGAGCGTGCAATCAAGCAGCGCATCGGCTATGCCGGGGGCGCGGTTGATTACTATAAAAGGAAAAAGCTCGGCGAGATTTCATCGGTAACAAGCGCTTTTTATGAAAACTGGGACAGTGACGCTTACAGAAAATACATGAAGGCGTTTTCGCTTGACGAAAGCAAGACTCCCTCGGAGCTTTCTGAGGGTATGCGAGTTAAATTCAGCCTTACACTTGCTCTCTCGCACGGCGCCGAGCTGCTTATTCTTGATGAGCCGACAAGCGGTCTTGACCCTGTTTCGCGCGCTGAGCTGCTTGACACTTTTATTTATCTTAAAGATGCCGGCACAAGTATTCTGTTTTCCACACACATTACCACCGACCTTGAAAAATGCGCCGACGATATAACCTACCTGGCGTCGGGCAGGCTGATAGCATCAAAGACGATGGACGGTTTTATGAGAGAGAGCGCCCTGGCCGGTCACGGTGAAACACTTGAGGAAATAATGGTGTATTACGAAAAGGAGTCGCTTTATGAAAAACTTGCTGATTAAAGAGTTCCGCCTGGCGGCATCGCCTATGTCGTTTATTTTTATTTTTGCGGCGTTTATGACCATGATTCCCGGTTACCCGATACTTATGAGCGCATTTTTTATCTGCTTCGGCATTTTTCATTCTTTTCAGAGCGCCCGCGAGGCGAATGACACGCTCTACTCTGTACTGCTCCCGGTGCGCAAAAGCGACATTGTAAAAGCTAAATTTGCTTTTATATGTATTATACAGATTGCGGGTTTTATTATCTGCTCCGCACTGACGACGCTGCGTATGACAGCTCTCAGCGACGCAAAGCCTTACACCGGTAACGCGCTTATGAATGCCACTCCGGTTTATCTTGCTTTTGTGCTGCTGATTTTCTGCGCGTTCAATGTGATTTTTGCCGGGGGATTTTTCAGGACGGCATATAAAACAGGCATACCTTTTCTGAGCTTCGGCATATCGGTTTTTCTGCTTGTAACAGCGGCTGAAGTGTTGCCTCATCTGCCGGGGCTTGAATTTCTGCATTCGCCGTCCGGCGAAAAACCGGCAGTGCAGTTTACGGCTCTTGCTGTCTGCGCGGCTGTATATTGCGCGGGTACCGCGGCAGCCTGCGTAAAATCTCAGCGAAGATTTGAGAAAATCGATTTATAAGGCTTATAACAGTAATAATTGTATGAAGCGTCATAACATTATAATAAAAAAAGGCGGTGTCGCATACGGCCCTGTAACCTTCGGCTTCCTCGGCGCCTGAAAAGCGGCGGGAAGCGCTTAAAAACGATTCTTCTGCGTGTATCACCCGAAAAAAAGCACCCTGAAAACCCGTCTGTAACTTGACAAGCGGGAAACAGGGTGCTATAATCATATCAACATATGAACAGTTGTTCATATGTTCAGCCGAAATTCTGCGGTCCGTCCGGTTAAACCGGCGCCGATTGTATATACCGGCACAAATAATACGAAAGGGAAGAAAAGAGCATGGATCAGATTGATGAGGCGAAAATAAATCCCGAAGAAAAAGACCTTATAGATTTATATAATCTTTCTGAGCTTTATAAAGTGTTTGCGGATTTTACCCGCGTGCGCATTCTTTCGGCTCTCACGGGCGGTGAGATGTGTGTTTACAATCTTGCCGAGGCACTTGAAATGGGTCAGAGCGCGGTTTCGCATCAGCTCAGAGTGCTGAGAGCTTCAGGGCTTGTACGCCCGCGCCGTGAAGGCAAAACAGTTTATTATTCTCTTGATGATGAGCATGTTAACGAGATACTTGAGGCGGGCCTTGAGCACGTAATACACAAGAGAAAGGGGTTATAAAAATGAGTAATCGGGAAGAAAAACACAACCACTGCTGCGAAGAAGCTCACGGATGCTGCGATGAGCACGATGAAAAAGGCGAAAAGCTTGAAAAAATCCTCCTTATTGCAGGCTTTGTTCTTCTTGCCCTGTCATTTATCCCGTTTCTGGGCAGCTTTGTCAGAGACGCGCTTCGTATTTCCTGCGCGGTAATCTGCGGATATCCGACAGCTGTCTCGGCTTTTTCAGGTATTAAAAAATTCCGCATCAACGAAGCGTTTCTTATGACACTTGCGGTGATTGCGGCTATGATAATAAGAGAGTTTTTTGAGGCTGCTGCCGTTGCTTTTCTTTTCAGGCTGGGCGAAGCGCTCGAGGATTACGCGAGCGAAAGAAGCAAGCGCTCCCTTGAAGCCGTATTCTCAATAGTGCCCGATAAAGGGCATATTATCCTTGAGGACGGGTCATTGAGTGAAATAGACGGGGATGATATTGAAGCGGGAATGAAGCTCGCCGTGCTTCCGCACGAAAAGGTGCCTGTTGACGGCGTGATAATTCACGGGGCCGGCACTGTTGACACTTCCGCTCTTACGGGAGAAGGTATCCCCGTTGAGGTTGCCGAGGGTTCAAAAATAATAAGCGGCAGCATAAACGGCAACACAACTCTGTTTTATGAGGCCGCGGCCGGCAAAAACGAGAGCGGAGCCGCAAGGATAGTATCAATGGTTGAGCAGGCCGCCGCCAAAAAAGGCAGAAGTCAGCATCTGACCGACAGATTTGCCGCGTTATACACCCCGATAGTTATAGGGCTCTCGCTTGTCTATTTTGTAATCTGCGCTTTTGTTCTTAAGGATGTTTCGGCGAGCCTTCACAGGGCTCTTGTGCTCGTGGTTGCTTCCTGCCCCTGCGCTGTTATACTCAGCGTGCCTCTGGCTTTCCTTTCGTCGATGGGCGCCTGCGCGAAAAAGGGCATAATAATAAAAGGCAGCGACTATATAGAGGCGCTTTCAAAGGCTGACGTGACCGTGCTTGATAAAACGGGCACTCTTACCTCTTCAGTTCCTTCCGTGGGCGATATTCACCCGGTTGACGGTGTTAAGGCAGAGGATGTGCTGCGCCTTGCAGCCGTGTGCGAAAAGCACTCTGCCCATCCACTCGCTCAGGCGGTGCTTAATGCCTGCGAAGACATTCCCGACGTGAAAACAGAGGATTATGAAGAGCTCCCCGGAGGCGGCACGGCCGTTAACACATCTGCGGGCAGAATCTGCACAGGCGGAGCAATGCTTATGCAGAGAGAGGGCGTCGATATTTCCGCTCTTCCCGAGGCGAGCATTTATGTTTCCCTTTCGGGCAGGGCCGTTGGCTGCATTGAGGTCGTAAATGAGATGAGAAATACCGTAAACAACTCAATCTGTGTATTGAAAAAACTCGGAATGAAGGATATAATAATGCTTACAGGCGATACCGAAAAGAACGCTGCCGCCGTGAGCGAAAAAGCGGGCATAACCGATTACAGAAGCCGGCTGACTCCCGCAGGCAAGGTTGAAGAAATGGAAAAGATAATGAGCGGCACCCAAAAGGGAGCCATCTATGTCGGCGACGGTATCAATGATGCTCCAGTGCTTGCCCTTGCGAGCGCAGGCGTTGCCATGGGCCTCGGCACGGAGGCTGCCTGCGAGGCGGCGGATGTGATACTCGCCGATTCTGAGCTGCTCAAACTCGGCGAGGCGGTCAGACAAAGCAAAAACACGATGAATATCCTTAAGGAAAACATCGTGTTTGCGTTAGCAGTCAAACTTATTGTAATAGTACTCGGCCTTATCGGTATCGCTCCGCTATGGCTTGCCGTTGCGGCGGATGTGGGCACTATGATAATCTGCGTGCTCAACTCCGCAAGGCTCGGCATAAAAAAGAGTATGGAGCTTATTTCAAAGCCGCAAGAGTAACAAGGGAGATAAGCACCTGCACAATGCAGTATCTGTAAATAACCTGTGTGTTGCTCCAGCCTTTGTTTTTACGGGAGTGGTCGTGCAGAGGTGTGCGGATTTTTTTCATTACATTTATATGAAGAAATCTTATAATCGAAACCTTGGCTATTCCGAGAAGGCCGTCAACGCAGATAACGAAGCACAGGGGAATCACAAGCAGCGCGTTGCCGCTCTTCATGGCGAGAATTGCCATAAAGAGGCCGAGCGCTCTTGAGCCGGCGTCGCCCATCATCATTGTGCTCGGCTGGGAGTTTTTCCAGAGATAGGGCAAGAGGGTGAGAATCATAAGGGCTGTCATATAAACTGAGTTTATGTCGCCCTTTTTTATAAGAATGACGGCTGCAAAAGATAAGAAAGATATGCCCGAGAGTGTCGCGCAGTAGCCGTCAATTCCGTCAGAGCAGTTCACTGCGTTTATAAGCATCCACACGAGCACAATACCGAGCAGCAGGTAAACAACCGGGTGAATGTGAATGCCGAAGCCGAAAAAGCTTATATTGAGCAGTTCTCTGTTGAAATAAACGAAGCAGCCCGAAACACCCGCTGAAATAACAAGGTCTATTATGCCCTTTTTGTACTCGCCCCAGGGCTTGTCAGAGCGGTCGTCAAGGTAGCCGGAAAGCATACCGAGAAACAGCAGGAAATAATAAACCGAGTATTCAATGCTTACGGGAATAAGCAGCAGCGCGCATATAATAAAAGAGGGGATGAGCACCACGCCCGCGCCTCTGATTTTGCCGGCGGATTTCTCTCCGTCAACGGCAAATTCCCTGCCGTGATCCTTGGGAAGTTTCCCTGAAAAAAGCTTAAGAAGCACCGCGCAGAGCAGGGGAGTAAACACGCAGGCTGCAATATAAATCGGTTTTATCGGTATAAAAGCGGAAAGCATCGGCCGGACCTCCGTTTAATTCTTAGTCAAAAACAGCATATCACATATACGGCATTTTTTCAAGAGAAAACAAAAATGAAAACGGAAAGAGAGGATTAAAAATGGCAAAGAACACAAATGTACAGATTATACGGGCGTTTGAGCAGCTTCTGGGCAAGAAGCAGTTTGAAAAAATCACCGTAAAAGATCTGTCGGAAAGCTGCGGAATCAACAGAAAAACATTCTACTATTACTTCTCTGATATGGATGATCTGCTCCGCAAGGCGTTTGACTGGGAGATTACAAGCTATATCGATTCCCTGCCTCAGGATATGGGGGTTGAGGAAGCGGTGGAAAAGTTCTTCGGAATGCTCAATGAATACAAGGAAGTTGTGTACCATGTTTACAATTCCTCCCGAAGTGAGCAGATGAAGGGCTACATACGCTCCTCGATGATTTCAATGATAGGGGATGGCATGACAAAAGAGCTTGACCGGTATAATATAAGCGCAGAAAAAAAGAGTATAATAATCAGTATGTATGCTTTTATTTTTGTAGGCTTCATCGTTGACTGGCTCGACAGTGATATGGGTTACAATCTGCCCGACTGTGTCAGGCAGATACGCGAAATGCTTAAAGGAACTCAGGATGTTATACTTAACAACGCCGGAAAACAGCCGTAATTAAATACCGCATTATTCCCGCCTGCACACCGCAGGCGGTTTTTTATTTGCGACGGCTGAAAATTCAGTATGGACTTTTTAGTTATATAATTATATAATATAACTAATAATACCCTTTTATCACAATTCCGGAAGGGGAGATTGCTTTGAAAAAAATCATTGCTCTTTTTATCGCGGTTATTCTCGCGGCGCTTGTGTGTCAGCCCGCTTTCGCGGCAAGAGACGCAAAGGCTATGCCTATGCTTCATACGCAGGGCGAAAAGATTGTCACCGCAAAAGGCGAGGAGGTTGTTCTCAGAGGCACCAACTTCGGCGGCTGGGGAATAATGGAGGACTGGTTCTGCCCCTATACCAACCCCGCGGGGGAGGAGCCTGTTTATCAGACCCTTGTCTCCAGATTCGGTGCCGAAAAAGTTCACGAACTTTTCAAGATTTACAGAAGCAACTGGATTACCGAAACGGATTATAATAATGTGGCACAGCTCGGTATGAATGTAATCCGCCTGCCTGTATGGTACCGCAATTTCCAGAAGGATGACAACGGCACCTGGTACAGGAAGCCGGACGGCACGATTGATTTCAGCGAGCTTGACGGGGCGGTGGCTCTTTGCAAAAAGTACGGAATCTACCTGATTATAGACCTGCACGGCCTGCCGGGATTTCAGAATGATTACGATCACTGCGGGCAGTCAAAGTCAATGTCGCTGTTTGACGATACCGAAAAGGGCAAGCGCTACAGGGAGGTCGTAATTGATTTCTGGGTGCAGCTCGCAAAACATTACAAGGGCGAAAGCACCATAGCGATGTATGACCTTATGAACGAGCCGCTCGGCACAAACATCACAAGAGACGGCAGTTTTCAGCAGACCTTCTGGGACTTCAGCGATGAATTATACCGCGCTGTGCGCAAGGTTGACCCGGATCATATAATCTGCATGGAGGCAATCTGGGATCCTTCCGCCATCGCGTCTCCCGACGTTTACGGCTGGGAGAATATAGTTTATCAGGAGCATCTTTACGATATAACCAATTTCACTATTCTCAGAAAGCTCAATGAGATAAAGAACTCGGGCTACAACGCCCCGTTTTATATCGGCGAATTCTACCCGAGAGGGCTCACCACATTCGGCTATATGCTCTCCATGTTCAATGAGAGAAATCTCAGCTGGACCACCTGGACATATAAGGGCGCGGGGCCAGATGCCGATAAATCCCCGTGGTTCCTTTACGGCTCGTCAACTGTTGAGAAGATAGATTATGAAAATGACAGTTATGATACGCTGAAAGAGAAATTCGGCAGATGCCTGCGCACTGACGGTGAAAAATTCTCAAGGAATGATTTCGCTGATTATGTTGCAAACTTCACCGGAGGATATGCCGACAAGGCATCGGTTTACACTTTCGGCACGCTTGACAACGCAGGCACCCTGCAGCAGAGAGCGAGCATGTTTGAACAGAAACTGACTGCGATAAAGACCACTATACTTGACTGGATAAGAAAGCTCAGGACGGGCGACCTGCTGTAAGCAAAAAACGCTTTACTGACGATAACGCACGGAGGTGTTCCGCTTGAAAAAAAGACTTGTTATACCGCTGCTGCTGTGCCTTGCCGCGGTGCTTTGCAGCTGCGAAGCCGACGAATTCAACCCCGATAAATATGTAGGCGACGGAGTGCTTGCTGTTTTCGGAGTGCTCGTTGACCAGAATCAGATATACTACAATGATGTGTTTGTGCTCGGCCATCTTGAAATTGACGAGAGCAAAACAGTTGAGAAAGACGGCAGGACCTACGCTCTTGTAACAGATAAAAAGTACACTTCTTACGAGGAGCTCAAAAGCAGAATGCTTGCCACCTACACGGAAGACTGCGTAAATGACATACTTGAAAACTATGATATTTACAGAGATATAGACGGCAAACTTTACTATGACCTTTCCGATAAGGACAATGTGCGCAAAGGTTATAAGTGGGAGAGAGTCCGTGAGCAGGCTCCCGAGTTTGAAGGAAAAACGGAAAAATCATACACTATGGAATACAAATTTGTCTGCGGCAAAAAAGACGAGTTAACTGAGTTCACTTTCCTGAGAGTAAACCAGGGCTACCGCCTGACAAAACTGCAATATGTTGATTAACGGAGGAAACACAATGGAAAAAATGAGAACCCCCTGGTTTGACAAGGTTGACAGAGACTGCCCGCTGAGCGAATATCCGAGACCTCAGCTCGTAAGAGAAAAGTGGCAGTGCCTAAACGGCAGTTATGACTATGCCGTTACGGATGAAAATGCCGGGGCTCCCGCCTCGTATGACGGCAGGATTCTTGTTCCGTTTGCGATTGAGAGCGAGCTCAGCGGCGTGCAGAAGGCATTTCTGCCCAATCAGCGCCTCTGGTACCGCAGGTATTTCAATATCGGTGATGAATATGCCGGCAAACGAGCCCTGCTCCATTTCACGAGCGTTGATTATCAGTGCACTGTCTGGGTAAACGGGAAGCAGGCCGGCAGCCACACAGGCGGCTACAATCCCTTCACCTTCGACATCACCGCGCTTATAGTGCCGGGCGAAAACGAGCTTGTCGTTAAGGTATATGACCCCACGGACGAGGGTCACCAGCAGAGAGGCAAGCAGATTATCAAGCCCTGGGGCTTCTGGTACACGGCCACCTCGGGAATCTGGCAGACAGTGTGGATTGAGCCGGTGGAAAAGG
Source organism: Clostridiaceae bacterium (assembly GCA_016282855.1). Lineage (GTDB taxonomy): Bacteria > Bacillota > Clostridia > Oscillospirales > Acutalibacteraceae > CAG-177. Next base: position 12,171 of record JAEELT010000015.1, read on the forward strand.
ACTATATCGAGTCGCTTAAAATACTGCCGGATATAGACTCCGGCAAGGTGCATATAGATGTTAAGCACAGCGGCACATACAAAAAAATCAGCATTTCCGTTTTTGAAGACGGCAGAGAAATATTTTCCTCAGAGACGGGGGAGAGCGCTGATATTCCCATAGAAAACGCCCGCCTCTGGAGCCCCGAAGACCCGTTCCTCTACACCTTCACCGTGAAGCTTGAGAGCGATGAAGGCACGGATGAGGTGAGCAGCTATTTCGGAATGCGCAAGTTTTCAATAGTAAAGGATGATAAGGGCATACCCCGTCTCGGTCTCAACAACAAGCCGTATTTCCAGAGAGGTCTGCTCGACCAGGGCTACTGGCCCGAGAGCGGCCTTACAGCGCCTACGGATGAGGCTATGATATTTGACATTTCCGAGATGAAACGCCTGGGATTCAATATGCTCAGGAAGCATATCAAGCTTGAGCCTCCCAGATGGTATTACCACTGCGACCGTCTCGGAATGCTTGTCTGGCAGGATATGATAAGCGGCGGCAAGCCCCTTAACCCGATATATGCCGGGGTTTATCCCAATTTCAATATCCATGTCAAAGATAATCAGTATAAAGTTTTCCACAGGGATAAACCCGAGTGGAGAGAAGAGTTCAAGGCTGAGCTCTTTGAAATGATAGACCATCTTTACAGCAGCGTTTCAATCTGCTGCTGGGTGCCCTTCAATGAAGGCTGGGGTCAGTTTGACGCCAAGGAAATAGGCGAGAAGGTTAAAGCCTATGACCCGTCGAGGTTTGTTGACCACGCAAGCGGCTGGCACGACCAGAAAGGCCCGGATTTCAAGAGCATACACAAATATGTGCTGCCGGTGAATCCGCCTACCGCGAGAAGAGTGCGCGGCAGACCCATTGTGCTGAGCGAATACGGCGGATATCAGAACAGTGTGCCCGGTCACCTTTGGAAAGAGGGCAAGACCTTTGGTATGTATCTTAAATATCCCGATAAGGATTCCCTTTCCGAGCACTACAGACGCCTGCATTTCAACCAGCTTAAATCATTCATTCCCAAGGGGCTGAGCGCTACGGTATATACTCAGGTAAGCGATGTGGAATGTGAGCTTAACGGCATATTCACTTATGACCGCAAGGTGCTCAAGATACACGAAAATGTGCTTCAGGAAGTAAACAGGATGCTCAGCTACTGATACCGAGGTAATACCATGAAAAAAATCGTATCCCTTGCACTTGCTTTGCTTATGCTCTTTTCGCTCGCTTCGTGCGGCGGGAGAAAGGTGAAGATTCAGGTGCCGAAAAATAAAAAAATCGCAATTCTTCTCACATCCGAGGAGCAGTATCCCGAGGATGCCGCCGCGGCGAAGGCTCTCAAGGAAAGATTCCCCGATAAAATAGTTATCACTCAGCTCGGAGACTCGAGAGTGCTCACCGCCGGCAATCCGGAAATAGTCACAGCCGCCCGCGAAGCGGCAGAGGACTCAAGCATAGGCGCGATTATTTTTGACCGCGCCACTCAGTTTACGGATTCTGCAATATCCGAGGCAAAGAAGATAAATCCCAATCTTTTGACCTTTGCCGTTGAGCCCGAAAGAGAGTACAAGAAAATACGCAAGAGCGTCAACGCTGAGTTTGTCACTCACTGGCAGAAGTACGCGCGCGACATAGTGACTGCAGCCGGTCAGCAGGGCGCGGAATATTTTGTCCTGTTCTCTTTCCCCGCTCACGTTGAGGAAGGGCTCTATTTCTCCGCGCGTAAGAATATTGAGGACTTCTGCAGGGAGCAGGAGATTGAGTTCATTTATTCCGAAAGCACGGACCCCACATATTCGGGCGGCATTAAGGCGGCTCAGGACAGCGTCAGGCAAAATCTGCAGGCGCTTTATGAAGACGGCAGTATCAAGGGCGAAAATGTCGCTCTGTTTTCCACGGACAGCTCTGTTCAGTCAGCGCTCGTCGGGCTTGCCGACAGAGAAGGGCTTATCTATATCGCGCCGTCATTCCCCACTCCCTTTAACGGAGTATGCGAATATTTTGAAATAGCTATGCCCGGCGACTACACGGATATGGAGTCATATACCGAAACGCTTAAAGAAGCGGTTAAAGACAGCAAGGGCAGATTCTGCGCTTTCACGTATCCTCTCGCGGGCGTTATGCTCACAGCCGCGGTCTATACGGCTTTCGATACGGTTATTTCGCCGTCGTCGGCAGATGATTACTACGCTTATATGGACAAAGCCGTCGAAAGGGCGCTTGACGCCGCGCAGGATAAAAAGTTCGAGGCGAATACAATAGAGAATATTTCCAACACCGTCTATTGCTATGAGCCGTCGCTCATAACGCTCAACTGACGGAATATAATATAACCGGGTAACGGAATAACCGCGCGGAGGTGATTTGATGTTTGCCCGCATAAACAGTATGGGCCTTTTCGGGCTTGAAAGCTATATGGTAGGTGTCGAGGTGGATTTCGGCACCGGTCTTTCACGGGTGGATGTTGTTGGGCTTCCCGACCTTGCCGTTAATGAGAGTAAAAACAGAGTTCGCTCCGCTATGAAAAACAGCGGCTACACCTTCCCTCAGGGCAGGGTGACCGTGAACCTCTCACCCGGTGACATACGTAAAGAAGGCTCCCTTTATGACCTGCCTATTTTTATTGCCCTGCTAAAAGCGGGGCACCAGCTCGAGGCAGAGCTTGACGATTACGCCTTCATAGGCGAGCTGTCGCTTGACGGGCTTGTGCGCCATGTGAAGGGCGCTCTCTCAATGGTCATAAGAGCGCGCGAGAGCGGAATCAAAAAAGTTATTGTACCCGCTGCGAACGCCTGCGAAAGCTCCGTGGTTGAGGGCATAGAGGTATATGCTGTTGAAAACGTCAGGCAGGTGGTTGACCATCTTACCGGCGCCTGCCCTCTTGAAAGGGCGGTCTATGACCCGGCACTCGAAACCGCGGCCGCCGTTCCTCTGCCCGATTTCAGAGATGTAATGGGTCAGCAGGAGGCGAGATACGCGCTTGAGATTGCCGCGGCAGGCGGTCACAATATTCTTATGGTCGGCCCTCCCGGCTCGGGCAAGAGTATGCTTGCCAAGCGCCTGCCGTCCATACTGCCGGATATGACTTTTGAAGAGTCGCTGTGTACTACCGAGATTTACTCGGTTGCGGGCGCGCTGCCGTCGGGAGTTTCTCTTATAAGAAACAGGCCTTTCAGGTCGCCGCATCATACGGTGTCGCCTGCCGGTCTTTCGGGCGGAGGAGTTATACCGAGGCCGGGCGAAATTTCGCTTGCACACAACGGAGTGCTTTTCCTCGACGAGTTTCCGGAGTTTTCAAGGCAGTCGATGGAGGTGCTGCGTCAGCCGATAGAGGATAACAAAATCACTATTTCCAGGGTGAACGCTTCCGTCACCTATCCCTGCTCGGCTATGATAGTCTGCGCCATGAATCCCTGCCCCTGCGGCTACTACGGCCATCCGAAGAGGCAGTGTACCTGCCCCGCGGGAGCGGCGCAGAGATACCTTGCAAAAATCTCCGGGCCTATGCTTGACAGGATAGATATTCATATTGAAGTGCCTCCCGTTGATTTTGAGAAGCTGTCTTCCAAAGTGCAGGGCGAGTGCTCCGCTGATATAAAAAAGAGGGTGAACGCCGCGCGTAAGATTCAGCAGGAACGCCTCGCAGGCACGGGAATAACCTGCAACGCAAAAATGGATTCCGCCATGACGAAGCTCTACTGCAACCCGACACCCAAGGCGATGGTGCTGCTCGAGCAGGTGTTTGAGCGGCTTGATTTCTCGGCGAGAGCTTATGACAAAGTGCTCAAGGTCGCCAGAACAATCGCGGACCTTGAGGGCAGCGAAGCTATTGAGGCGCCTCACATTGCGCAGGCTGTGCAGTTCAGAAGCCTTGACCGAAAACTGTGGCACTCGTAAAATAAATGTGAATTATTCCGCGCCGGATTGCATTTACGGCTTTATAATGATAAAATAACATAGTTAATAAATCCCCGTAAAGAAAGGGTGAAACCGTTGATAAAAGAAGAATTTGACCCTAACGCAACCGAAATAATCGACGAAAACGGCGTTTTATCGGAAGACATTATTGACCCCTCCGAAGAGACGGCTGTGCAGTCTGACGGTGAAACAGAGCAGGAAGCTGCCGACGCTCCTGAAGAAACAGGCAAAGTCCTCTGCCCGAGATGCGGTGAACGCAACACTTCAAAAGGGCACGAATTCTGCTACCGCTGCGAGGAGGCACTCAGCCGCACACGTCTGCCGGTAACAGGCATAATTGCGGCGGTAATAGCTCTCGCTGCATCCGTATTCTGTTTCGTTGTGGTTTCGCTTGACGCTTCCCCCGCTGTTCAGGCAGTCAAGGGCGACATAGCTATGGCTGACAATAATGTTTATGCCGCTTATGACGCTTATAACAAGGTTGATACCGCCGCCAAGGAAATAGCCGGAATCATCGGCGAAAAATCCCCGCTCAACAACTTTGTCAAGAGCGGTCTCGGTCTCAAGCTCAGGATATTCAAGGCAATAGCCGGCAACTATAATCCGCTTCTCACCTATCAGAGAAGAGACTCAATTTTCGGCGATTCGCTCAATGAAAAATATCTTGAAAAAGACAAGGATTACCGCCTTGCCAAAGAGCACTATGAGCGCTTTGAGAGCACCTATAAAATACTCCAGGAGCCCATCGATATGATGGAGCAGTCCGACGACAACTCCCGTGAAAACGGCGAAACCATTCTCGCGCTTATCGAAGAAAAGCGCGGGCAGGAAGGCGTGGACGATGTTATACTTGATTTCTTCATTTACAATGTTTATGCCTTTTATGATTTTGACAAGGAAGAACTGCTTGACAGCCTGAAGAAGCTTGATGAAGACGCCGATAAAACGGGGCTTGATTATTCCTGGCTTTACTATAAGGAGTACGTGAAGGTACTCATATCAATGAATAAGCCCGATGAGGCAATGAAGTATATAGATGTGCTTGCCGAAAAAGATATCAGCGCTTATGACCCCGTTTTATACAAGATGCAGGCTTATCTTCTCAAAGGTGACAAGGACTCAGCGAAGAAGCTGGTGGAGGAATACCGCGAAAACAACAAGACTCAGGATAACAAGGACTCCGACTCAAGCTACAGCCTGCTTATCAATATGGCAAGGGTAGAAGGGGATTACGATAAAGCTACGGCTCTTATCAAGGAGGCTCAGGAGATTTATTCAACAGTGCCTGAGTACAACCGTCAGGTTGCCCTGATATATCTTGCGCAGGGTAAGTATGACGAGGCTTATGAAGCGGCTTACGCCTGTGAGCAGATGGCGTATTATCTTGCCAGCTATTACGGAGAGACCGATTATTACACCTCCAATATGCTTATGACCACGGTTTATCTCTCGGCTAAGCTCTGTGAAAAATACGGTGAGAAAAACACCGAAAACATTGAGCACCTTCAGGAAGTTATCGATTCGTTTGAAACGGTTACCTGGGACAAGGAAATCACCGATATAGTTGAAGGTAAAGCGGATGTCAAGGATTATCTTACGAAGGGAGTGTGTGACTTTATATGAGAATTCTTTATGTAATCACTAAATTCATACTTTTCCCCGGAGCGTATCTCAGAGGTTTCTGGGAGCACCTCACCTGCCGCATACTCAAGCTTATGGTGGAGCCGGGCGGCTACCTCAGGCCCGATGAAGCGTGCGGCCATGTGGAGCATTCCCTTGCAAAAAGCCAGTTTGCCGCCTACCTTATTTCAACGGGTCCGGGCTTTATGAATTTCAATATGGGCCTGTTTTTCTTCCTCTTCGGGTTTGTCAATATCAAAACTCTCGGCATTACTTTTTATGACGGCGCAGTGCTTTACATAGTTTATGTTATCGCTATGTATATCGGCATTTCAATGCTGAACTGCCTTTTCCCTCTCACAGAGGATATACTCAATTTCTGGGAAATTGCTTACGGAAAGTCAGAGGACAAGTCAATTATCCGCAAAGCGGCCGACGGCGTGGGCAAGGTGCTCGGGTTCCCCTTTGCCCTGATTACCCGCGCAGGTGCTTTCCTCGAGAAAAACTGCATAATCTTTATCCTTTGGGTCGCGTTTATCGTGTGGCAGTTTATAATCGCGTAAGAGCCGGAATTGATAATTAAATAATAACCTGAAACGGTACGCGGATTGATAAATCCGTGTACCGTTTTATTTATCCATGCGCGAGAGAAATTATAATTCTTTTCGGACATATTGGCTGATTTGTGCGACATTTTGCCTTTTTTGACTGTTGACTTATAATAATTAAACACTATAATTATATAACCAAACGAAAACTTGCTTGTTCTTACAATGCTTTTACGGAGATATTTTATGAAAGTTCTTAAAAAAATAATATGCCCGGTGCTTGCGCTGATGCTTACATTATCGTCGGCTGTTGTTTTCGCGGATAAAGCCTGCGCGGTTTATCCGAGTGACATACCCATTATTTACATTCACGGTGAGGGCTCACCCATAGGCACATTCGATGAAAACGGCGAGTTTCACCAGGTTTCAAATATGGCGGTTGATACCGAAAAAATTACAGCTCTTCTTTCCGATAACAAGGAAATGCTCATGAAATCGTTTGTCACTCAGGATTGGTCCGATTTCTGCGTTCTTATAGAGGATTTCATGGTGGATTCTTTCGGGGCAATGGCTCTCGGGCCCGACGGCTTCCCCGTTGACGATACCGTCAGTATTATGAAATGCACTGAGGAGTTTGTTACTGGCAGATACAACTGCGATGACAACTCTCTCAACAAATATTATTTCTGGTATGACTGGCGCCTTGACCCTACGGATAATATGCAGCGCCTTCACGATTACGCAGATCTGATTCTCAAGGTTACGGGCAGCAGTAAGTACGCCGTAATCGGCAGATGCGAGGGCGCCTGCCTTGCGCTGACTTACTGGGAAACCTATCACGACCCACGAATCAGCGACCTGATTTTTTATGCCTCTGCCGCGCAGGGTGCAATCCCCGTGGGTGAGGCTTTCAGCGGAAGCTTATATGTTGACCCGGATTCTGTTGAAAGATTTGTCTATGAAGCGGACCTTGATATCAATTATGAGCTGACAGACGATATCACCTTTACCACTCAGACGCTCAACACAATACTGAAAATCGCCAGCGATATGTACGGCCTTGATTATGCCTGCTGGGCGGTAAACAATGTATATCAGCAGATTTACGACACCGTTACTCCATACGCACTGAAAAAGACCTTTGCCACCTTCCCCGGTTTCTGGGCGATGTGCGAGGATCAGTATTATGAAAAAGCAAAGGATGTTTTGTTTGCCGGCGAAGAGGATTATTATAAAGCATTTATCGAAAAGATAGATAATTATCATTACAATATAATGAACCGTGCTCAGGATATAATCAAAAACGCCGCCGAAAGCGGAGTGGAAGTGTCAAATGTTGTGAAATACGGCTTCCAGAGCTATCCACTGTCAAAGGATTCCGATATACAGTCGGACCAGATGTGCCGCGTTGATTTAGCAGGTTTCGGCACCACCTGCACAAAAATAGGCGAAACTATCCCCGGCGAGCAGATACACCAGGCTATTATAAGCGGAAATGTGAAGCACATATCGCCCGATATGGCAATTGACGCCTCAACATCCATACTGAAAGACACCACCTGGTATGTAAAAAACATAAAGCATCAGAATTTCACTGATGCGATGAACGAATTATTCTTTGAAATCGTCAGAACACCGGGTATGACGGTGCGTACAAATCCCGATTATCCGCAGTTTCTTTTCTATGAACCCGACAGCGACACTTTCCATCCTTATAATATTGAGGAGGATAAAACGGATTCGGATGATTTCAACGAGGAAAACAGCAACAGCTTTGCCCGCAAAATCAAACCTCTGTTCAGAATTCTGTTCAGAATACTGACTTTCATCACCAGGATGTTTACCCTTCCCGCCAGAGTCAAATAAAACGTTTATTAAAGCGGCTCACCCATTGCCGGGTGAGCCGCTTGGCTTATGATAAAAAACACCGGCACAGCTACGCTGTGCCGGTACTTTTTTTGTTGAGATTCACGCTGATTATTTATACTTTCTCTTGCGTGCTGCCTCTGACTTTAATTTCTTTTTTACAGAGGGCTTCTCGTAGTGTTCTCTTTTACGAACTTCCTGGATGACGCCGTCTCTTGAAGTCTGTCTCTTGAATCTTCTGAGTGCGCTCTCGAGGGATTCGCCTTCCTTAACCTTTACGGTGCTCAATATATTCACTCCCTTCTTGTATCACAGGGATTTTTCCCGATTATTCCGGTACATTATACTAAAATATCCGGCTGATGTCAACTGTTTTTTTACGCGGGTTTTACGACTATATTAACAAGCCTGCCCTTGACGTAAAGCTCTTTGACTATGCTCATTCCTTCAAGCGCCGCGGCGACTTTTTCGCTTCCCTTGGCGGCGGCTATTGCGTCTTCGGCTGAAATATCCGAAGGAAGCATAATCTTATCCTTGATTTTTCCGTTTACCTGAACAGCTATCTCAACCTCATCGTCAACGCATTTGCTCTCATCGTATGAGGGCCACTGAGTCTGGTTGAGCATGCCCTCAAAGCCCGCAACCTGCCATACTTCTTCAGTCACATGAGGCACAAACGGATTAAGCAGGGTTATAAATGTTCTCAGCTCGGCGCGGGTGATGCTGCCTTTGTCATAAATCTGATTGAGCAGAGTCATCATTGCAGCGATTGCGGTGTTATACTTGAGGGTCTCAATATCCTCAGAAACCTTTTTGACCGCCTTGTGCATGCTGCTTTCAAGCTCGGGGGAGTATTCGTCTGAATCGGTGAGAATATCGCACAGGCCGTATATTCTGTCCACAAAACGTTTGCATCCCTTTACGGCGCTCTCGCTCCACGGCGCGGCCTTTTCATAGTCGCCCATAAACAGCACATATGACCTGAGAACATCGGCTCCGTAGATGTCAACCACTTCGTTCGGGTCAACGACATTGCCCTTGGATTTGCTCATTTTGTCACCGTCGGGGCCGAGAATCAGGCCCTGAGCGGTCCTCTTTGCGTACGGCTCGGGTACGGGCACTTCGCCGAGGTCATAGAGGAATTTATACCAGAATCTTGAATAGATAAGGTGCCTTGTAACGTGCTCCATACCGCCGTTGTACCAGTCAACCGGCATCCAGTATTTAAGCTTGTCTTTGCCGGCGAATGCCTCAGTGTTGTGCGGGTCAATATATCTGAGGAAATACCAGGACGAGCCTGCCCACTGGGGCATGGTGTCGGTTTCTCTCCTCGCGTCGCCGCCGCACTTGGGGCATTTGCAGTTGACAAAGGAGTCAATTTTAGCAAGCGGGCTTTCGCCGTCTGTGCCCGGCTCAAAGTTTTCAACCGGGGGAAGGCGCAGAGGCAACTCATCATAGGGCACCGCTACCATACCGCAATGCGGGCAGTGAACGATGGGAATGGGTTCACCCCAGTATCTCTGACGGTTGAACGCCCAGTCATTCATTTTGTACTGAACGCCCTTTTCGCCAAGGCCCTTTTCCTGAAGATAGGCAGCCATCTTCTCAATGGAATCCTTCTTGTTTGTAAGGCCGTTGAGGAAGGAGCTGTTGACCATTTCGCCGTCTCCGGTGTAGGCTTCTTTTTCAATATCGCCGCCCTTTATGACTTCGATAATGTCTATGCCGAATTTTTTTGCGAATTCATAGTCTCTCTGATCGTGGGCAGGCACCGCCATAATGGCGCCTGTACCGTAGCCCATCATAACATAGTCGGAAATGTAAACGGGGATCTCTTTTCCGTTTACGGGGTTCACGGCGCTGAAGCCGTCAAGCTTGACTCCGGTCTTGTCCTTGACAAGCTGTGTTCTCTCAAAAGCGGATTTCTTTGAGCAGAAGTCTCTGTATTTTTCAACCTCGTCCATGTTGGCAATTTTGCCGCTGTATTTGTCAATAAGAGGATGCTCCGGAGCCATAACCATAAATGTGACGCCGAAGAGTGTGTCCGGTCTGGTGGTGTAAATACGCAGCTTTTCATCTGTGCCGGTAACGGTGAAGTTTACAAAGGCGCCTGTTGAGCGGCCTATCCAGTTTTCCTGCTGGAGTTTTATATTAGGCAGGTAATCAACGTCCTTGAGACCTTCAAGGAGTTTGTCGGCATATTCCGTTATGCGCAGGTACCACACATCCTTGCTCTTTTGCACGATGTCGCTGTGGCAGATGTCGCACTTGCCGCCCTGAGAGTCCTCATTGCTGAGCACAACCTTGCAGCTCGGGCAGTAATTCACAAGAGTCTTGTCACGGAACGCAAGGCCGTTTTCGAACATTTTGAGGAAAATCCACTGTGTCCATTTGTAGTAATCCTCTTCCGTTGTGTCAATCACTCTTGACCAGTCAAACGAAAAGCCCACGCGGCGAAGCTGCGAGGTGAACTTCTCTATGTTCATATCCGTGACTTTGCGCGGATGAATGCCTGTTTTTATGGCATAGTTTTCGGTCGGAAGGCCGAAAGCGTCAAATCCGATGGGGAAAAGAACATTGTAGCCCTGCAGCCTTCTTTTTCTTGAAACAACCTCAAGGCCTGAGTACGCTTTTATATGACCCACGTGCATGCCCGCTCCGCTCGGATAGGGAAACTCCACAAGAGCGTAAAACTTGGGCTTGTCTGAGTTATCCTGCGCCTCAAAGGTTTTGTTTTTATCCCAGATATCCTGCCACTTTTTTTCTGTGGCTTTAAAATCATACTGTGCCATTGCAATATCCTTTCAATTCAACTTTATTGAAATTTAATCAGTCTGCTGTGATAACGTCTGATAAATCGAGCCTGCTCGCGTCGGTCCACAGGCGCTCAAGGTTGTAGTATTCTCTGCTCTCGGCATCAAAGATATGCACAAGCACGGTGCCATAGTCAATAAGAATCCAGCCGGTGGCTCTGCCCTCAATATGGTCGGGTTCGATATTCATACGCTTTTTGATTTCGTACTCCACCTCTTCGGCAAGTGACTTCGTATGAGTGCTTGATGTGCCGTTTGCAATGATGAAGATATCGGAAACGATTGTCACCTCTTCTGTTTCTATGGCGACAATGTCAACTGCTTTCTTCTCATCAAGAACCTTTGCTATTTCTCTTGCGAGAGCTTTGGGGTCTGTCATATATCATTCTCCTCTTTGTTATATACCGAAATGTCTGAGCATATCATTGTAGCAGTCAAGAGTGGCGGGGTGAACGGGTCTGTCGCGCGATGCGAGGGCGTTCACCGTGTAGCGGCTCGTGTAGAGAATCGCGTGCTCAAGGCTCAAGGAGGCGAGCTTGCGCACCGTTTCCACATCCGGGTAGTCGCGCTCAGCGGAAATGAAATCCGCAACATACACGATTTTTGAGAGAAGCGTCATGCCCGCTTTACCCGTAGTGTGCCACCTGATGGCTTCAAGTATTTCTTCGTCCGTTATTATCTCTCTGCTTCTTAAGAATACAGGGGCGGACATCTGATGCCACACCTTGGGGCTTGATTTTTCGAGGGGAGTCATTTCACCAATCAAATCAGTCTGCTCATCGGAGTGCAGACGCTTTGTGATGTCGTGAAGCAGGCCGGCGAGCTTGGCCTTTTCGGGGTCTGCTCCGTACTTCTCGGCGAGTATGCCGGCACTCTCACTCACGCACTCGGAGTGATACACTCTCGCGTTGTCGAGCATGCCGGCAACGAGCTCGTGATAAATGTCGAAGCCGTCATCGTAAAGATTGCGCTCTCTTATGTAGTCAAGAAGCACGGGTGAAACAACATCTGCGCAGTCACGGTTGCTTTTGATAAAGAACCTTACCTGCGTGGAGCTGAGCTCGTAGGGCTCAATGGGCATAAAGACAATCTTTTTTCTCTGCTCCGGCGTAAAGCGCGAAAGATCGGGTTTGTAATCGTTTTTGCGCGAAGCGGCGCAGACAGTACACAGGGTGAGTATTTCTTCCCAGCGGTACCACTGGGTGAAGGTCTCGAGCATATCCGAGCCTATTATGAAATAAAACTCATCGCGCGGGTACATATCGTGCAGAATGCGCAGCGTTTCAACCGTGTAGCTTCTGTCGCCTCTGTTGATTTCAATATCGGAAATCTCAAAAAACGGCTCACAGAACTGAAGGGAGCACATCTTTATTCTGTCTTCGGCGCTTGCAAGTGCCGCTGCCGCCTTATGGGGCGGAATGCAGGACGGCATTATGATAACTTTGTCAAGTTCAAGGCGGCGGTAAGCCTCGAGCGCAAGCCGTCTGTGACCGTTGTGCGGAGGGTTGAATGTGCCGCCGAATACACCGATTTTCATTTATTTGATATTTATCCTCTTATGCATAATATGGGCCGTAACAAAGAAATAGATAATATCCTGGATTATCATAAACAGATACGGCATCAGGGTGAGCTGCATACCCTGCGAGGTCGGGTCACCGAAATCGAAGGTGAACGATTTGTCATCGCCGAGCACAAGGTAAACGCCGAAGAATTTCTCAAGATAATAAATGCACACAAGGCCTATGATTATTGCCGCGGCTGAGATGATAACCGCCCATATTATATTGGTCTTCTGGAACTGCCTTATATGGGAAAGCGCGATAGCGAAATAGACGATTATCGTGCAGGAAAGAATTATGGTGAAAAATTCAAGTATGTAATAAATCGCGTAGGTAACAATCTGCGCCTTTGAGGGGAAGTTTGCGAAGGCGGAGAGAAGGCTTGAAGCGGTGTCGATGGTTTCGCCGTATTCTTTTTGTATGTAAACGGCAAGTATATCAAGCACAAGCACAAAGTTTACAAAGGAAACAACCATCCACATACCGTAAACAATCACTTTGGAGCCGAGAAGCTGCTTGCTGTTTACGGGGAGGGTGAAGCTCAGGTAGCCCTGCTGGCCGAAGAGCGATTTCTGGTAGTCATAAATAACAAAGAAAAGAGAAACGAAAACCAGAAGGAAGGAAACGATAACGCTGACTATTACGCCGGCGGTGAGTATCTTGGGCTTTTCGGCATAGCGGCCGATGAAGAATGCGCACAGAGCGGCAATCTCAATAAGATAAAACAGGGGAATGACTCTTGCACTTGCAAGAAAGTCGTTTTTGAGAAGCTTGAGCATCTTGCCTTTAACTTTATCAGAATTGCCAGTCACTTGCAAACACCTCCTTGAATACTTCGTTTACGGTTTTGCCCGTGCTTGTCAGATGGGCAACGGTATCCTGCATAAGCAGCTTGCCTCTGCCTATCATTACTATGGAGTCAAGCACGCCCTCTATATCGTGGATAAGATGGGTGGACATCATAAGAGTGGAGCCCTCGGGGCGGTTCTTGATGATTGAAGCGAGAATGAAATCTCTTGCGGCGGGGTCAACGCCGCCCATCGGCTCGTCAAGAATATAGATTTTTGCGTTGCGGCACATAACAAGTATGAGCTGCAGTTTTTCCTGCTGACCTTTTGACATGGTTCTTGCCTTCTGCTTGTGGGGAAGCTGGAAGGTGTCGAGCATTTTCATCGCCTTGTCAAGATCGAAATCATCATAGAAATCGGCAATGTATTTTACCGCGTCGTCCGCGGTCATCCAGCTGGCAAGGTAAGTCTTTTCGGGCAGGTAGGCGACCATGGACTTGGTCTTTGCTCCGGGCTTGAGCCCGTCCACAAGCACCTCGCCGCTGTAGTCGTTGATAAGCCCTGTCAGGATTTTGATAAGAGAGGTCTTGCCGCTGCCGTTGGGGCCGAGCAGACCGATTATCTGACCGTCTTCAAGACTGAAAGACACATTGTTAAGCACCCGGTTGCTGCCGTATGATTTGGTCAGACCGTTGATTTTTATAATTTCGGACAAATGAAGCCCTCCTTTTCTGTTATCCGTAGTCTTAATCCGTGATATTATATCACCGTTTTACATAAAATAAAAGAATTATTTTTCTTTTTATGGCAATATAAGTTAATTTTCTGTAAACACGGCAAAATAATGCATAAAATACATGGGGTACTTGATAAAAGAGCCATTATATTGTAAAATATTGTTACTTACTGATTCCGGAGGCGCGATATGTTTTACAAAGCCGAAAACGAACTCAAGGAAATAGCTATTGAGGATATCAGCGATTCTTTTCTTACCGTTGGAATAGTGTCGGGCGACGAGCTTGCCGAGATAAAGGACAGGTTCGGTTTTTCAGCCTCATCCGTTGAAAGGTGCAGAAGGGCAAACTCTCTGTTCAGGACCGAGGTCGAGGTTTACGGCGGCTACAGTTTCACTGAGCTGCGCGTGCCTAACGGCAGCGGGGATGATGATTATATAGCGCTCTTCCTGAAGAAAAACCTGATACTCATAATTGATATTTTTGACCGTGACGGCTCCACAATGGATATATTCCGCCGTGTGGTTGACAGATTCCCCGCCGAAAAAATCAACGCCGCCAAGGTTGTATGCTCCTTTATGGAATCTCTCGTTTCCGACAGCGGCGCAATAATAGAAAACGCGCGCAACAATCTTGTGGAAATGGAAGAGAAAATAGTAAATGACGATGCCGGCGAGGATTTCAATATAGAGCTGCTCGATATAAAGAAAGACCTTCTCAAATTCAACAATTACTATGAGCAGCTGCTCGACATTTCCGAAACGCTCAGTGACAATGACAATGATATTTTTCCCGAGGAGGATGTAATCTATATCTCCAACCTGCAGAGTAAAATGCAGAGAATAGTCAACGACATAGATTCCCTCGAAAACTCCGCCGACCATTTGGGCGACGCCTATTCCTCCTCTCTGGACCTCAAGCTCAATCACTCAATGAAATTCTTCACGGTTCTCACCACAATCTTTTTCCCCATTACCATCATAGTCGGATGGTACGGTATGAACTTTGACAGTATGGCTGAGTTTCACTGGAAGTACGGCTATGTTTTTGTGATTGCGCTGTCTGTGCTCGTGGTAACGGTTATGATGCTTATCGGCAAGAAGCGCAGATGGTTTTAAGCTTTAAAAAGCATAATAAAAGCAATGGCGCGGGCGCAATGCCCGCGCTTTTTATTTGTAATCTGAAATTGTTCGGTCTGTTTTACACACCCGGTCTGACAATCATAAACTGTTAATTATTAAGGTGTCATCACGGTAAAAAAAGAAGTACGGGTTAAACACCGTACTTCTTTTAAAATCGGATTGTCTTTCGGTTTTTCGCCTTTTACGGAATCAGCCGGCCATGGGCAGAGCCCCGTTGGCAATAAACAGTGTCGCTATGCCGAAATATATAAGCAGCGAGAGCGCGTCGACTATAGTTGTAATCATAGGGCCTGCCATAAGTGCGGGGTCAAGGTGAAGCACTTTGGCGAGTATGGGCAGTGAGCAGCCGATTGTTTTAGCGATTATTACGGTCAGCACCATCGAGATGCAGACCACAAAGAACACGGGGGTGGTGGTGTCCGAGTGAAACACCATGCGCATAACCCACATTCTCACAAAGTTAGCCACAGACAGAGTGAGGCCGCACATCACGGCAACCCGTATCTCTTTCCACAGCACCAGAAAATAGTCTTTGACTTTTATGTTGCCCAGGGCAAGTCCGCGGATGATAAGGGTGGATACCTGGTTGCCGGAGTTACCGCCGGTGTCCATGAGCATAGGGATGCAGGCGGTGAGACCCGCTATGAGGGCGAGCTTATCCTCAAAGCTTTCGATTATCATGCCGGTGAATGTGGCCGAAACCATAAGTATGAGAAGCCAGACAATTCTGTTTTTGAAAAGTCTGAGAACACCCGTTTTCAGGTAGTTGTCTTCCGATGGCAACAGCAAAGCCATCTTTTCAAAGTCCTCGGTGTTCTCTTCCTGGATAACGTCGACGATATCGTCGATGGTGATAATGCCTACAAGGCGGTTTTCGTTATCCACCACGGGAACGGAGAGGAGGTCGTATTTGCGCACTATTTCGGCTACTGTTTCCTGGTCGTCGAGGGTGTTCACGCTTATCAGGCGGTCATCGTCAACCATTATTGATTCAAGCACCGTGCCGCGCCTGGCAACTATCAGCTTGCGCAGGGGAAGCACACCCACGAGCTTGCGCTTTTCGTCAATGCAGTAGCAGGTTTCTATTGATTCCTTATCCTGCGCGGTGCGCCTGAGCTCGTCAATGGCTTCGTCCACAGTCAGCTTTGAGTGGAACGCGGCCATCTCAACCGTCATTATGCTGCCGGCGGAATCTTCGGGATAGCGCAGAAACTTGTTGATTATTTCCCTCGTTTCGCGGCTTGTCTGGGCAAGCACTCTTGTTACAACGTTTGCCGGTACTTCTTCAAGGAAGTCAACGGCGTCATCGATGAACATATCCTCGACGAGGTTATGGATTTCAACGTTTGTGATTGAGTTGATTACCGCTTCCTGAGTTTCGGGCTCAAGATAGGAAAAAACGTCGGCGGATGAGTTCTTGGGGAGCAGACGGAAAATTTTGACCTGGTCCTCGAGATCCGCGTCGGATATGATCTGAGCGATATCAACCATATTCATTTCATTGAGAATGTCCTTTATGGTGGAGAACTTATTCTCATGAAGCATATTGGTTATAAGATTGAGTAATACTTCATTTTCCAAAATAAAACGCCCTTTCCGCATAAGCGCAAGGGCGTAAAGCAATTATCACCGTATGAGAACTCAAACCGATTGAAAATTCCTCAACAGCCTCAGCGCAAATGCATTATGTAATTTTAAGTTGCATAATCGACCGTGACTACTGTCGCTGTTCAAGAAATTTCACCTCACTGTTTCTGTGCCTGTTTTTTCTTTTTGCTTTTGGATTTATAGCTCATAAGAGCTTTTACCGAATCCTCCGGGGTAATCACATCGCCTACGCACAGCGCTTTTTCGGAATACATTCCTCTGAACTCTGTGCCGCCGATGGTGAGCAGACCGTTTGCTTTGGCAGTTTTGAGAAGGGCTTTTTGCTGGTCTTCGGTGTTACCGGGATGCCAGACCTCAACGCCGTCAAGCCCCGCTGCGATGAGCTCCTCAAGCAGCTCAAAGCTGTTTCTGGAGCCGGGGTGGGCGAGCACGGCAATGCCGCCCGCTTCGTGAATTGCCTCAACTATTTCGGAGGGCTCGGGATACTGCGCGATTGCGATAACGTTTCCACTGCTTTCGGGAGAGAAGAGCTCATCGTAGATTTCGCCGTAAATTCCGTCCGAAATGCCGCACTCCATAAGAGCGTGCATTATGTGCTGCTCAAACACGGCTGTGGAGCCGGTGGCGCACTTGGTGACAAGCTCGGGGGAGATGGGATATTTACGGGCGACCTTCAGAGTCATAATCTGACTTGCCCTTTTTCTGGCGGCGATGTTTCTGTGGCAAAGACCCTCGAGCCGGTCGGGGCTGTCGGGAAGGTAGCACAGAATGTCGGCATACGCTTTTCTCTTGGAGTCGTAAGCCGAAAGCTCAACTCCGGGAATAACCGTAACGCCCTTTCTTTCGCCGATAATTTTGCCTCTTACAGTGCCTGCCTGACAGTCTCTGTCAGTGATGGCAATCGCCTCAAGACCTCTCTTCTGTGCAAGGACGATAAGGTCGTCTATGCCCATTGAGCTGTCGGAAAGGCGTGTATGGCAGTGTAAATCTCCTGTCATAAATGAAAAACCTCTTTCAAAAAATCGCACAAAACCCGCAATATACTACTATAGTATAGTACAATAAAAATTTGATTGCAAGCCTTTTTTAAATTTTTTATTAAAAATACTTGAATAATAGTCTTTTTTGTTTTTAATATGATATAATAGCAGGAAATATAAGCAGGAAGGAGGGATACTGTGGCAAAAGCAGCCGGCGAAAGCAGATTCAGGCAGACCACCGTTATGGTGCTTATTACTTTTTTTCAGGTTATCTGCGCCGCGGAAGTGATTCTTGCGCAGGATGAAATCAGCCCTGTTCTGGTATATATCTTTGCGGGATATATAGTTTCTGAGTGGCTCTATATGATGTTCGGTGTTATTTTTACCGGGAGCGATTATTTTGAGCTTGAGGCCATAGCATTTTTCCTTTCCGGCATCGGGCTCACGGTGTGCGCCACAATCAGTGAGGATTACGCGCTCAAGCAGGTTGTGGCCATAGCTCTGGGGCTTGCGGTTTATCTGGTTCTCCTGCTTCTTATTAAGAATATGAGAGTCGCGATGTTTCTCAGGTATCCTGCCGCTGTCGCGTCTCTCCTGCTGCTTGCGGCAAACCTCATACTTGCAAAGGCTACCAACGGCGCACTCAACTGGATTACGCTCGGCTCGTTTTCGTTCCAGCCTTCTGAACTTGTAAAAATAGCCTTTGTGCTTGTGGGGGCTGTTTCGCTCGACAAGCTCCTTTCCAACACAAATCTCATAAGGTACATTGTCTTTTCGCTTGCGTGTGTCGGGGCGCTGTTTCTTATGCGCGATTTCGGCACTGCGCTCATTTTCTTTTTCACCTTTATCCTTATCGCTTATATGCGCTCGGGCGATGTGCGCACGATAGCGCTTATCTGCACCGCTGCCCTGATGGGCGCTTTGCTTATTATTTATTTCAAGCCCTATGTGGCAAACCGCTTTGCCGCCTACCGCCATGTGTGGGAAAATATGGACTCTACCGGCTATCAGCAGACAAGGGTGCTTATTTACTCCGCTTCAGGCGGCCTGTTCGGGCTGGGTCTGGGCGAAGGAAAACTCAGAGATGTTTTTGCCGCTTCCACCGACCTTGTTTTCGGGCTGGTATGTGAGGAGCTCGGCTTAATTACCGGTATTGCGGTGTGCGTGTCATTTGCGTTTATAGTGGTTTTTGCCATAAGGGCGGCGAAGGGCGCCAAGTCCTCTTTTTATGTAATTGCTTCCGTTGCTGCGGCGGGTATGCTGCTTTTCCAGCTTATGCTGAATGTGTTCGGCATCACGGATCTGCTCCCGCTCACGGGCGTCACCCTTCCGTTTGTATCAAGGGGCGGCTCGAGTGTAATCTGTTCCTGGGGTCTGCTCGCTTATATCAAGGCGGCGGGTGCGCCGTTCAGGCTCCCGTCTCCGGATGTTGATATGTCACGCAAGTCTGTTCCCTCTAAGAAAGGGGGCAGAGCGGCATGAAAAAGACAGTGAAGAGAGCCGCCGTTCTCTATGCCTTGGTCGCAATTTTCCTTGCCGGGATAATTCTGCTCGCCGTGCAGTTTGCTCTGAACGGCTCCAAATGGGCAAATAACAAGGCAAACCGTCATATATATTCATCGGGCAGTGTCGCTAACGCTGGCACGATTTATGACAGAAACGGCACTGTGCTTGCCCGGAGCGAAAACGGCAAGAGAATATTCGCAAAGTCCGCGGCGGTAAGAAAAGCCGTGCTCCACACAGTAGGCGATACAAGCGGAGTTATTTCAACCGGCACTCACTATCTTTACAGGAGCACCCTTTCGGGCTACAGCCTTTTCAACGGCATTTATTCCCTCAAGTCAAAGGGGGCCGGCAACGATATTACCCTGAATATAGATTCCGGCGCGTGCCGCGCGGCATACGAGGCCCTCGGGGATTATAAGGGCACCGTTGCCGTATGCAATTATAAAACGGGCGAGCTTCTGGTCTCGGTTTCAAAGCCGTCATACGATGTGAACGATGTGCCCCGGAATCTGCGCACAAGCGAATACTACGAGGGTGTGTTCCTGGATAAAGCCTGCTCGGGTATTTACACCCCGGGCTCAATAATGAAAATAATAACCGCCGCCTGCGCAATAGAAAATATACCCGATATATATACGCGCACCTTTGAGTGCAAAGGGGAGTACAAGACGGGCGACGGAACAGTGGTGTGCAACGGAACGCACGGCACAATCTCATTTCAGCAGGCGCTCAACGAATCCTGTAACTGCGCTTTTGCCCGCATTGCCATAGAACTCGGCGCGCAGAAGCTCAGGGCGACGGCCGAATCTCTCGGCTTCAACAAACAGCTTTACGCAAAGGAAGTGCCTCTTGTAAAAAGCAGGTTCAACCCTTCGCGTAGCAGCAAAACGGAGCTCGGATGGGCGGGCATAGGTCAGTCCACAACCTATGTGAACCCGATTCATTTTCTCGGCATTATGAACGCAATAGCGAACTCCGGCACGGGCTATGCTCCCGACAGAATTAAACAGACCGGCACTCTCACCGGAATAATCGGAAGAATGCCGGAGGTTATGGTAAGGATGAATCCGGACACTGCCGCGCAGCTTAAACGCCTTCTGCGTTCCAATGTTACGGACAAATACGGCGAGAGCAGGTTTCCGGGGCTCGTGATGTGCGGAAAAACCGGCACGGCGGAGCTTGATGACGCTCCCAGCCACAGCGTATTCGCGGGATTTTGCGCAAGAGAGGACCTGCCGCTGTGCGTAGTTGTAATCGCTGAGAATGCCGGCTGGGGCAGCGGAGTTGCCGCAAATACGGCAAACAGAGTGCTGCAGTATCTTGACAATAATGACTGATTGAGGGTATGAGATTATGAAAAAAGCTGTTTCATTGATTGCGGCGGCAACGCTGTGCTTTATCTGCTGCGCTCCGGGCTTTGCCGAGTTGCTTTCGGGAAAATACAACTCAATACAGTGCCACAGCCAAAATGACGGTCTGACGGAGATTTATATTGTAACCGAAAAGGATGGTCGGCAAGTCTGCGAAGAAAAATTCCTGAAGCCGGGCACGGACCTTATATTTTCATATGAGGAAATCAATCCCGAGCCCATGGTCGCAAGCGGATTTGACACTCAGGGCAGATACTATGCCTATGTTGCCTGCGACCTCGGCTCCGGCTATGTTGAAACAAGGTACATAGTACCTGAAAACGACGAATATGATCAGAGCACGGCATTTTTCAATTCATATAAATATACATATTATGTCATTGACCCCGAAGGGACAGCGCTCAGGAAGGGTCCTTCACTCATCTACGGAGTTTCCGCGGTTATTCCTCAGGGGGCGACTTTCACCGTGGAGGCGTTTGATACGGACGCCGCCTCTCCCGGTTACGGCTATGTTTCGTATGAGGGCAAAGAAGGCTGGGTTTATATTTATGATTTTGCTCCGAAGCACTCGGTGTGCTATTGCGTTGACAGCAGCTCATATTTTGCCGGCAGGCTTGAAGTGCTTGAGGACGGAGTGTATCTGGCAGATATAAATACCGCCGACGCAGGCAAATACAAGCGTCTCTCCGGTGATATTCCCGCCGGCACCGAGCTCAGTTATAAGTATTACTGTTTCCTCGGCGGCGATAATGTCGCGGCTTACACCGGGTATGGCGGCAAAAAGGGCTGGGTGATTTTTAACGCAGGCACATCCACAACCCGCTCCTCGTCTGTAATGCCTTATGTTTTTGATGTGGCTTATCTGGGAGAAGAAACAAAGCTTTATTCAAAAAAAGGAAACCTTTCATCGGATACCGGCAGGACCGTACCTGCGGATACTCCGGTGAATGTGCAGGCTTTTTATGCCGAAATAAATAACAATTCAAGGCTTTTCTGGATAAATACAGACTATGGCGGAGAAAACTGCTGGATAGCCGCTGATGACAAAACCGTTATCGGCCTGAGCATGGGGCTTTACGCTATTGCCTATGTCGGCACAGATACCGTTAATATGTATGATACTCTTGATATTGGCAAAGGGCCGTCGCAGGTGCTTTACTACGGCGAGCGCATGTCACTTTTCAGCACTATACACTACAGAGGACTTGACTGGTATTATGTTAACACCGAGAATGGCTCAGGCATAATAAGAAACAGCGAAGAGGCAATCAGGGTTTTCGCTCCCTCAGGGCAGCACGCGCTGCGTGTGGATAAAGACGGCAGAACCATACTCGGAATAAGTGAATACTTTGATGACCCGGGCGTATATACGACCGCCCCCGCTGCGTCTGAGGAGGAAACGGCAGCGGAGCCGGAGAAGGAGTTCCCAGCAATGAATGTCGCGGCAGGCGCGGGAGCGGCGCTCATCGTGCTCGCGGCGCTGGCGGTTTCAACGGTGACAACGCTCAGAAAGCAAAAGAAAGAAAAAGAGGAAGAAGACGCCGGATAATACGGATATAAATAAAGCAGCCCAGATGCACCGCATCGGGGCTGCTGTTTTGATGCTTATCAAAGTATTTCTCCGTTCCAGGGAACATATACATCAAAGAAACTCACAAGATTATAATCTGCTATTCTGGGAAGATATTGCTTGTTGTATTCCTCAACAATCAAAGCTTCCACAGCATCTTCACCGTATTTATCAATGTCATAACGGGGATCGGGATTATCATAGTCAAAATCATACACTTCTTTCCAGATCCCTTCGGCTTTGGTTCCCTCAATTTTATATGCCTGAGCCTGACGATAGTAAATTGTCCCCGTAGTATGACCGTCATAACGCACAACAACAATCCCTTTATCGGAATCTATGAAATAGCCGCCTTCGTTTCCGCTTGGGAAGAGAGAACCGCCGAGCACTTCAAAATCTTCTTCTCCGAGACAGGTTACAAATTCACCGCTGTTATTATCATAAACAGCGAGTATGGGGAACCACCAAAAGCAGTCATAATCCATATAGAAAATATCCTTGTAGCCATCGGAGTTTATATCTGTCATATAAACCATTGTTTGGTGTTCCGGTTCTTCTCCCTCGAGACGCTCAGTTTTGATTTCATTTATCTCTTTATAAAGGTTTGCTACAGCAGTTTCATACCTTGTATCGGAAAGTTTTTCGGTTTTCGACTCGGTTTCGGTTGGAACTTCTTCAGTGCTTGTCTCCTCAGTGATTGTCACTTTGGAAACCTGATTATCTGTTACGGACTCATCGGTATTTTGCTTTTTACCACATGATGAAAAAGCAAGAATGGTTGCAAACGCAACAATCAGTGCAAAAACTTTTTTCATTTCGTACACTCCTTTTTTACTGCGCGGTAAACTCCATCTTCACCGTGTCGGATTTCTTCTGATAAGCGCTCTCGGCTCTTACGGAAAGAGTATAAGTTTTGCTGGATTCGAGAGTATCGGTTCCTATGCGGAAGTCAGCCGTGTCGTCATCATCAATCACGTAGTAATCGTTTATGAAGGTGTCGGAGCATACGGTCTTTCCGTTTTCATCCTTTACGGTTACCTTATAATTATGCACAATGTATCCGTCTGCCGCTTGTGCCTCGTCAAATGAAAGCACCCATTCGCCGTTGTCGTTTTTGTAAGCGGTCGCTTTTGCGTCATCGGCAAATACGGGAGCGGCATCCCTTGCCTTCATGCTGTTATATGTATATGCGTAAGTGCTCTTGTCATTTACATTGTCTGTGTAATAATCAAAAAGATAGGTTCCTGACAGCAGGTCATAACCGCGAAGGCGGACGCTGCCGTCGTTATCTGCCTCCACAATGCACATCTGTGCGGCGGGGTCATAGCCGTCGGGATGCTGACCGGGAATGTAATTCTTATCAAGCTCAAATGTTGCCATAGCTCCGCAGCCGAGGGCGGTATATGAGCCCTGGAATATGCTTCTCGGGTCGTTCATCGGGAAGTGCGAATGGCCTGAAAAATCAACAACACCGGGGTGCTTGTTGAGCACGGCGTTAATCTGCGGGTCGCCCCAGTAGCTGCTGCCGTAAACGGTGCCCCAGGGATGGGGATGCTGGAAGACGAAAACAGCCTTGCCGTCTGCCTTCTTCTGTGCTTCGCCTATCGCGTTGTCAAGCCAGGTGAGGCTTGAGGGAGTAAAGGTCCACTCGGTCTGTGAGCGCTCTCCCGAAAAAGCGACAAAGGAAAAGCCGTTGATTTCGGTTACGGTATCGGGCTCATGGCCGAAATACTTTACAAAATACTCTTTGTAATTATCGTTCTTGAATTCGTGATTGCCGTGAATATTTATGAGAACCGTATCCTCGCGCACGTGCTCGTGCAGGGTTCTCGCGTAATTTTCATAGTCGCCCTCGCCGCCTACGCTTGAAAAATCGCCCAGGCCGAAAAAGGCGTCAACGCCGGGGTAAACGCTGTCGTTGTCAAAAAGGTTATAGGCGGTATCAACCGCAAGAGCGACGTGGTCGTTTTGGTTATGAGAATCGGTAAATACCACGAAACGGACTGCAGGCACAAAATCCTCGGGAGTAACGGGCGCGGCAACTGTTTTCGCCCCGCCTATTACCTGTATGAGCTGACCGGGCAGCGCGAAACTGAACACGGCAAAAAGGCCGAAAATAACGCCTATCACCCAGTTCTTGATTTCAATAAGTGTACCTCTGTCCATTTACTGTGCCTCCTTTTTATCTTCTGCAATAAGAGTCTTCAGTGCTTCAACCGCGGCCTTTACAGCAGCGTTTGTGTCTGTGTTCCTTTCCTCGGGCATACCGCTTTGGGCGAGCTCCTGATTCCATACGCAGTGGAATACGGCTCCCGCTCTGACTGAG
The DNA here is from genome assembly GCA_016282855.1 of Clostridiaceae bacterium. Taxonomy (GTDB): domain Bacteria; phylum Bacillota; class Clostridia; order Oscillospirales; family Acutalibacteraceae; genus CAG-177. The sequence continues at coordinate 36,561 of JAEELT010000015.1, forward strand.
CGTACACTCGCGAGCACAAACATTGCGGCGCTCTCCATTTCGGAGGCAAGACACCCGCCTTTTATCCACGCAGCCCACTTGCTTTTCAGCTCCTGCGCGCAGCCCATTGAATCGGGGCTGTGTTGGCCGTAAAAGCTGTCTTTTGCCTGCACTATGCCTGTGTGGAAGGGGTAGCCGAGTCTGCCGCACGCTCCGGCAAGAGCGTTTGTAACGGTTAAATCCGCCACCGCCGGAAACTCTATGGGCATATATTCCTTTGATGTGCCTTCCATCCTGATGCTGCCCGTGGCAATGACCAGGTCGCCCGGAAACACATTTCTCTGCATTCCGCCGCAGGTGCCTACGCGTATAAATGTGTCAACCCCTATATGAATAAGCTCCTCCATGCAGATAGCCGCGGAAGGCCCGCCTATGCCCGTGGAGACCACAAGCACAGGCTCCCCGCTCAGAAAACCTCTGAATGAGCGGAATTCCCTGTTGAATGCGATTTCTTCGGGGCTGTCAAAGTATGATGCTATCTGCTCCGTCCTTGCCGGGTCGCCGGGAAGAATGGCGTACTTTGCGCCGTTTTCTTTTGTGAGATTGATGTGATACTCTGGATTCATCCGGGTTTAACCTTCTTTCTTTTCGCTTCTCAGCTTTTCGAAAAAATCGGATAAAAGCGCTGAGCATTCCTCCCGCATAAAGCCGCCGGTCACTTCGGGCCTGTGGTTATACGGCAGGTCAAAAAGGTTGATTACTGAGGAGCATGAGCCGGCCTTGGGGTCATAAGCGCCGTAAACCAGCCGCCTTATGCGCGAGTTGATAACCGCTCCGGCGCACATGGGGCAGGGCTCGAGGGTCACATACAGGTCGCATTCCCAAAGCCGCCAGCCTCCGAGCTTTTTGCATGCGAGGTCAATCGCTTCTATCTCAGCGTGAGAGAGCGCGTTTCGCCCGCTTTCGCGTCTGTTTCTGCCGAAGGAAACCGGCTCTCCGTTTTTTGCCACCACGGCGCCCACGGGCACTTCACCCACAGCCGCAGCGGCTTTCGCCTGCTCTATGGCAAGCGCCATAAGCATTTCATCGGTCATTATTTAAGACCCCAGATATTGTTTGCATATTCGCTTATTGCTCTGTCCGCGCTGAATATGCCGGCGCCGGAAATGTTCATAAGTGACATTCTGTTCCAGCGCTCCTTGTCAAGCCAGATTTGCTCCACGTTTCTCTGAGCCTGTCTGTAATCCGCAAAGTCGGCAAGCACCATATACGGGTCGTGGTGGATGATAGTGCCGCCTATTTCACCGAACTGTTTGCCGCAGATGCCTCTGTTTATAAATTCGACTATATCGTGGATTTCGGGGCTGTTGATATAGTAATTGTTGGGATTGTAGCCGTCTCTCCTGAGCTTGTTGACCTCATCGGTTCTCATACCGAAAATGAAGATGTTGTCCTCTCCCACAGCGTCGTAGATTTCAACATTCGCACCGTCCATTGTGCCGAGGGTGAGAGCGCCGTTTATCATAAGCTTCATATTGCCGGTGCCGCTCGCTTCGGTGCCTGCGAGGGAAATCTGCTCGCTTATCTCGGCGGCGGGCATAAGAGCTTCCGCCTTGCTCACGCAGTAATTCTCCACAAAGAGCACTCTGAGCTTGTCGTTTACCTGCGGATCCTCGTTGATAAGCTTGCCGAGATAGCAGATAAATTCAATTATCTTTTTCGCTACGAAGTAGCCGGAGGCCGCCTTCGCGCCGAAAATATAGGTGTGAGGCACATAGTTGCCGTTGGGATTGTTTTTGATTTCGAGATACTTCGCAAGAATGTTGAAAGCATTGAGCTCCTGTCTCTTGTACTCGTGAAGGCGCTTGACCTGAACGTCGAAAATCGAATCGGGGTCAATTATCTCGCCCGTTGATTTCTTAATCATTTTTGCAAAGTCGGCTTTGTTTGCGGCTTTGATTTTGCCGAGTTCCTCAAGCACAGATTTGTCATCGGCATAATTCCTCAGCTTGATAAGCTCGCCCGCGTCGTGCACGTATTTCTTGCCGATTGTGTCGGTGATGAGCGCCGAGAGGCGGGGGTTCGCCTGGCAAAGCCAGCGGCGGTACGCTATGCCGTTGGTTACGTTGGTGAATTTATCGGGCTCGAGGGTATAGAAATCGTTGAATGTGCTGTCCTTGAGAATCTGGCTGTGAAGAGCGGAAACGCCGTTTACCTTGTGGCACACGGCAACGCACAGGTTAGCCATACGCACCGCGCCGCCGGAGATAATCGCCATTCTCTCCACTCTTGCGGCGTCGCCTGTAAGATCCCAGATTTTTTTCCTGAATCTGTTGTCTATCTCTTTTACTATCTGGTAAATTCTGGGCAGAAGGCGCTCAAAGAGCTCCTCGCTCCAGCATTCGAGAGCCTCGGACATAACCGTGTGGTTGGTGTAGGCGCAGACCTTCTGAACGAGTGAGAAGGCATCGTCCCAGCCGAAGCCGCACTCGTCAAGCAGGATTCTCATAAGCTCGGGTATTGCCATTGTGGGGTGGGTATCGTTTATGTGAATAGCGCACTTTTCGGCAAGATTGTCAAATGAGCCGAAGTTGCGAAGATGCCAGGAGATAATATCCTGAACGGAGGCACTCACAAGGAAATACTGCTGCCTCAGACGCAGGCTCTTGCCTTCGGGGTGGTTGTCGGCAGGGTAGAGCACCTTGCTTATAACCTCAGCCATAGCCTTTTCTTCCATGGCTCTGATATAGTTGCCCTCATTGAATGAGGTCATATCGATGCTGTCGGCCTTCGCGCTCCACAGGCGGAGCACCGCGACACCCTTTCCGTCCTTTGACGGCACCATCATATCATAGGGCACAGCCTTGACTGTTTTGCAGTCTGCAAGCTCCACATAGTGGAAACCGTCGCTCCAGCTGTCCTCAACCCGTCCTTCAAATTTAACATCAACTGTTTTTTCTTCTCTGGGCACGAGCCATACATTTCCGCCCGGGAGCCAGAATTCGGGCATCTCCGTCTGCCAGCCGTCTATGAGCTTCTGCTTGAAAATGCCGTATTCGTACAGTATGGAATATCCTATACCGTGATAGCCCTCATTTGCCATGGCGTCAAGGTAGCAGGCGGCAAGTCTGCCGAGACCGCCGTTGCCCAGACCCGCGTCGGGCTCAAGTTCATAGAGCTTATCGAGCGAAACGCCGAAGCTCTTGAGAGCGGCAGCCACCGTGTCGGTAAGGCTGAGGTTGTAAAGAGTGTTCTTAAGGCTTCTGCCCATAAGGAACTCCATACTCATATAGTATATCCTTTTGCTTCCGGCTTTCTTGCCCTCGTCGTCAAACTTGCGGCGGATATTTCTTGCAAGATCGCGCGAAAGCCCTGCTATAACCTCATAGAATTGCTCATCGGTTGACTGAGCGGGAGTAATTCCGTAGAGGTGTGACAGGCGGGTGGCTATCATTTCTTTCATTTCGGTTACTGTAATTTTCTTTGCCATAAATAATCTCCTGTGGTAAACAATTTATTTGCATCCGATATTGAATTATATCCCAAATTGTCTGCTCATACAATAAAAATTTCCATTTTTGTAAATTTATATACTTGTCAGGGGTATGTATTTGCATTATAATGTATAAAATAACTAAGTAAATGCCGCGACAAGCGGTATTTCCCCGAGGAATGCATATTATGAACAGCTATGATTACGCTTTTTCCGCGCAGAGCCTTGCGCGCAGAACATTTGAAAAGAAAGAAATACGCGCCGCAGGCACTGTAGCGGGGCTTTGCATTATTGCTTATATTATACTGCAAAAGGTGCTGACCCTGCCTATTCTGATAGAGCCTGTTCGCAGCTTATATCTTGAAAACACCGTTTTTCAGGACTGCGTGGGAATCATACTCACCGTTACGGGCCTGATAATTCCGTTTGTTGTCGGCGGGGCCTACCTCAGAAAACGCACCGGCGCCGATGTTGCTCCGCTCGGAAAGCCTCTGAGCGGTGTCGCGGCTTTTCTGCTTATACTTGTAGGGCTGTTTTTCTGCGTTGCCGGCGACTACATTTCAAGCTGGTTTGTTTATTTTTTCAAGCTTATCGGTTTTGAGCTTACTCTGCCGGATACTCCCGTTGCGCAGGGCTTCCTTGCCCGCCTGACTTATGTTGTCTATGTCGCGATTGCGGCCCCTCTCTGTGAGGAAATTGCCATAAGAGGTGTCGTTATGCAGCCTCTCAGGCGCTTCGGAGATGTGTTCGCGATAATTGTCAGTTCTGTTGTTTTCGGCATTCTTCACTGCAATCTCGTGCAGGCCCCCTTCGCGTTTGTTGCAGGTCTCGGCATAGGTTATGCCGCGTGCATCACCGGCTCGCTCTGGCCCGGGATTATTATCCACGCGGTCAACAATCTTTTTGCCGCTTTTGCTCTTTTCGCTCAGAATGACCTTGCGCCCGAGAGATTTGAAACGTTTTACAATATTGTAACCTACGCATTTCTCGCCGCGGGCATTCTCGCGGCAATCGGTTACATTTTCCTGAAAAACCACTCAAAGCTGCGCAGGAGCGCCGCAGTTTCAGGAGCGGGCACAAAAACCGCCGCATATTTCATAAATGTGCCCATGATTATTGCCCTGCTGCTTGTGGCGTCTCTTACCGCTATGTTTATACACAGAAGCTGAATGGAAATAAAGAAGAACGACATAATAGAGCTCGATATAGATAATGTTGACCTCGCCGGCAGCGGGGTCGGCAGGCATGACGGTATGGCGGTTTTTGTGCCGCGCACGGCAAAGGGCGATAAAATCAAAGCCCGTGTGCTTAAGGTCAGGAAAACCTACGCCTACGCAAAAGCTGAGAGAATAATCACTCCTTCACCCGACAGGCAGGAGAGCCTCTGCCCCGTTTACGGCAGGTGCGGCGGCTGTGTTTTCGGCCATATCAATTATGAAGCCGAGATTTCAATCAAGCAGGAGCATATAAGAGAGTGCTTCCGCAGGATTGCGGGATTTGAGCCCCTGATAAATCCCGTTATTTACGGCGAAAAAATATACCGTTACCGCAACAAGGCACAGTACCCGGTTACCGCGAAGGACGGGGAAATACGCATAGGCTTTTACGCAAGCCACAGCCACCGGGTGACAGACTGCCCGGACTGCCTGCTTCAGCCCGCGGAATTTGCCCCGGTTGTGGAATCTGTAAGGGATTTCATCAGATCTTACGGTATTTCTGTTTATGATGAAACGACCGGCAAAGGGCTCCTGAGACATCTTTTTATCAGAAAAGCTCCCGGCACGGGGGAGATTGCCGTGTGCCCTGTCATAAACGGCACCGATTTGCCCCGCAGTGATGAGTTTGTGTCAAGAGTATTATCCGCCTGCCCCGGTGTGGTAAGCATAATGCTCAACATAAACACCGAAGACACAAATGTGGTTATGGGAGACAGATGCCTGCCTCTTTACGGAGACAGCCATATAACAGACACGCTGTGCGGCCTGAGGTTCAGAATTTCTCCTCTGTCGTTTTATCAGGTGAATCACGATGTGGCTGAGCTGCTTTACGGCAAAGTGCTTGAGTATGCCTGCCTCGGCGGAAACGAAACCGTGCTTGACCTTTACTGCGGCACCGGCACGATAGGTCTCTCGCTTGCACACGCGGCCGGGGAGCTCATAGGGGTTGAAATTGTGCCTCAGGCGGTTGAAGACGCGAAAATCAACGCGCAGGCAAACGGCATAAAAAACGCCCGCTTTATTTGCGCAGACGCTAAGACCGCCGCTCTCACCCTGAAAGAGGACGGGACAAGACCCGATGTTATTATTCTTGACCCGCCGCGCAAGGGCTGCTCGCCCGACCTTATCAAAACAGCCGCGCAGATGAAGCCCGGCAGGATAGTATATGTTTCCTGCGACCCCGCCACAATGGCAAGGGACTGTGCCCTGTTTGCGGGGGAAGGTTATGAAACCCGTGAGGTCACACCGGCCGATATGTTCCCGCGCACCGGAAACTGCGAGACTGTCGCCTGCCTCACTGCGAAATAAACGAAAGAGAGAATCAAATGGAAAAGATTGCTGCCGAAGGGCTGAAATTTGTTGACGGCGAAGGCCGCGTGCGGCTTTTCAACGGCTTCAATATTGATGATAAGCTGCTGAACTGCGAGCGGTTCAGATATGAGCTTGATGAAGAATTTTTCAGAAAATACAGAGCTTACGGACTCAATTTCATCCGTCTTGCCGTAACCTGGCAAAATCTTGAGCCGCAGCCCGAAAAATATAACGAGAGCTATCTCAGGTCAATTGACGGCATTTTTTCTCTTGCCGAAAAATACGGGGTATATATACTGCTTGATGTTCATCAGGATTTGTATTCGGGTTATGACGGCGAGGGTGTCGGTGACGGCGCTCCGATGTGGGCGACGCTCACGGACGGATACAAATCAAAAAAACCGCTGTTCGTATGGGCGGAGGGATACATTTTCGGCAAATGGGTTCACCGCGCGTTTGACCATTTCTGGAACAATGACCCGGTTTTCGGCATGGGCCTGCAGGACAGATACGCAAGGCTCTGGCAGATGCTGGCGTCACGCTACTGCGACAGCCCCGCCCTGTTCGGCTTCGACCTTATGAATGAGCCGTTCCCGGGCTCCGACGCAAAAAAGATGATGCTTCGGCTTGTGAGGAGCGTGCTTGCCGCTGTGCTTTTCAGCCGCAAAATCAAGCGCGGCAGAATTCTGAAATCTCTCATAACGCGCGATATGGCGGGCTTGCTCGACTCTGTGGGCGGCAACGCCGTGCGCGATATTATGAAGCATATAGATTCCCTTTCGGCTGAGTTTGACCTGAAAAAGTATTCGCCGTTTCTGAACAAGATTACCGCTGCGATAAGGGAAATAACAAAAAACGGTTTTATTATGATAGAGCAGGCGTATCTGTGCAACGGGGGAGTAAAGCAGAGCGTGCCGCCCATTACGGTAAACTCAGAGCGCGAAAAACTCCAGTGCTTCGGCCCCCACGCTTATGATATGACGGTTGACACTCCGCTTTACAAATACGCTAACGCCGACAGGGTTAAGGCGTTTTTCAGCGAAATGCGCCGCACTCAGCTTCGCCTTGATGTGCCCGTTGTGGTGGGCGAATGGGGCGGCTGCAGTGACAACAAAGACACATCCTGGTTCCCTCACGCGCTTGAGCTGCTTGATTTCTTTGATGAACAGCACTGGGGTCAGGCATACTGGGATTATCACGGCGACGATCTTGATTCCCCGCTGATGGGCCTGCTGTGCAGACCGCATCCCGTGGCTGTAGCCGGGGAGATAGTCAGATACGGTTATGACAGGGAGAAAGAGATTTTTACGCTCCGCTTCACTTCGGACTCACCCGGAGAAAGCATTATTTATCTTCACAAAAAGTTTGAAATGTCCGGAGGAGTCGATTGCGAAACGCTCGAGCAGTATGACTCCGGTGCCGCTCTTGTAAAAATCAGAACACAGGCGGGCGAGCACACAGTGGAAGCGCACTTTACAGATTGACGGAGGAACGGCGAATGAATTATCTGAAGACAGGTGTTGAAAAGCTTAAGGAAGTCAAAACCTACTGGGTTTCTCCGCGCGAGGGCAACTATATGCCCTTCAGGGAGATATTTGCCTATTCCGTGGGCGGGTTTGGCGCCTATTCCATTTTCACAATGGCTCAGGCACTCCTGCTTTCCACAACCAATGTCATCATAGGAAACACCATCGGCATTCAGCCGATGCACATGTATGTGATGTACCTGATCTCGGTTATCACCAACATTCCTCTGACAATGGTCAGGGCAAATATGGTTGATAATGTTAAATATAAAGAGGGAAAGTACCGCCCCTACCTGCTGCGTATGGGAGTGCCCACCGTTGCCGTGTCTATGCTCTTTGTGTTCACTCCATACACGAGAGTACCCTATATTGCGCGGTGTGTGCTTATTTTCATTTATAACTTCGGTCTGCAGTTTTTCTATAACTTCTTTTATGACGCTTACGAAAACCTGATTCACGTGCTTTCCCCCAATTCTCAGGAGCGCACGAATGTGACCGCAATCAAGAGCATGATTTATTCGCTGTCTCCCACGGTCACCAATTTCATAACTCCGCTTATAGCAAATAAAGTTGCAGGCGGCAATATGTATGACCTGAGAGTTTACCGCTGGCTCTACCCCTTCATAGCGGTGGTCGGCGTTGCTCTTATAGTTCTTGTATATTCAAGGACGGAGGAAAAAATCGTTATTGCCCGCACTCATAAGATGAAGGTGAAATTCACCGACGCTCTGCGTGAGGTAGCAAAAAACAAATATTTCTGGATTATATCACTTGCGGGCTGGCTCGGCTTTCTTGAGACCTGCACCTATGTTATACTGCAGTGGCTGTATAACTACGCCCATCTCTGCACGGCGGAGCAATACGCGTTCATAACGCTCATAAGAGGCACCGCGTATTCATGGGGCATGATACTCGCGCCCTTTGCCATAAAGCGATGGGGCAAAAAGAAGGTGCTGATTGTTACCAACCTGTTCAATATTGCCTTCCTCGCCCTTGTTTATCCGCTTATGGGATCAATCTGGACGGTGCTCCTTTGTATGTATATGAACTCCGTTGCGGATTCATTCATCCTTGTTCTCAACCCCGCTATTCAGGCGGATATAAGGGACTTCCAGCAGTATAAGAGCGGCGAGCGTATAGACGGTATGTTCGGCGCGGTGGCAATGATAGGCTCATTTGTCACAATGGCAACAAGCTCCGTGCTTCCGGCCGTCTATGAGAAATACGGCATCTTCAAAGGCAACGGCTACGAGAACATGTATGATGTGCTCTATGATACCGATGTGCTCTACAAGCTTGTCGGCGTGCTTGTGATTCTTTCCGCTGTCGGCGCCGCGCTCAATGTTATTCCGTATTTCTTCTATGACCTTACCGAAACCAAGCAAAAGGCGATAATAAGAATTCTTAAAATCCGCGCGATGTTTGAGGACTACGGCAACGGAGTGCTCAAAGATGAGGATATGATTGAGACCATGGAGCTTATCCGCTCTTCTAAAGACAAAGCAGAAAACCCGCATATTGCGGATATAAAAGCGCTGAAGGCATCCGGGGCTGACAAGGCGGAGCTTAAGCGGGCGAAAAATGACAACGAGGAATACGAGATGTCCCTCGCCGTTGTGGATGAGCTTAAGCGATTCGGCACGCCCGAGGGCAAAGCAAGGCTCGAATGGGCAAAGAAAATCAGCGCCGGCGGCATAGAGGGCATTGTTTCGCTGACTCAGGAGGACCTTGAAAAAGCGAAGGCCATGCCTGCGGCAACTCACTCCGAGAGAGCGGCGCGCAAGCAGGCGGTTGCCGATGCGAAGCTCGGCCTGCGGTCAAAGAAGGCCTGCATGAAATATTATCCGGAGGGTATAAAGGCCTTTGATGTTGATGCCCTTCACGCCATGGAAAAGGAAGAAAACGAGCTTGATGAGAAAAAGGCGCAGATGCTCAGAGAAAAAGCCGGCAAGGATGAAATTGCCGCCGTCGCCGCAAGGCAGAAAGAGATCCTCGCCCGTATAAAGGAGCAGACACAGGAGTATCAGCGCTTTATTGAAAGCACAATGGTTTACTCCGAGGCGAAGAAATATATCACACAGGCAGAAAACTACGCAAGGTTCGGCGAGCTTGACTCGCTCTACAGCGAAACTCTTGCGATTGAAGAGTAACCGTCACGCGATATGATGTGAACATCACGAAAACGCATACAGCGCAGATTCATAAGACATTTCGTTTTATGAATCTGCTTTTTTATTGTAAATTTTTATTTTTCCACGAAAAAATATTGCGGTTTTTATTGTATATGTTATAATAAATTGGATTGATTTTATTTATTGCTCTCGCGGGGCGGCTGTCTGCGTCGCCCGGGGGGCGTATTCTTTAATCAGGCCCTAGATTTTATGTAATGGAGGCAGTGAAAATGAAAACAGGAAAAAAGGCGTTGTCGCTTATCCTCTCTCTTCTGCTTGTGCTCGGCACTGTTGCCGTGGGCGGTATGAGAGCGAAAGCCGACACATGGGGCGATTTTGAGTACGGTACTTCTAGTCTTACCTGCGTTAATGCAATCACCGGCTACACGGGCGCGGGCGGCGCGGTTGTGATTCCCTCGGAGATTCAGGGTGAAACCATCAGAGGAATCGAGGATGATGCTTTTTCCCGTAATGACAGCATCACATCCGTTGTTATTCCGGACACCGTAGAGGAGATAGGAAGCAGTGCTTTCTTCAATTGTGATAACCTTGAGAGCATCACCATCGGCCCGGGTCTGACTTCTGTCCGGGCTCAGGCGTTCGAAGGCTGCAACAAACTCTCCCGTGTCACCTTCACGGGCACGCTCTCTCAGTGGGCGCAAATCGAATTTTGCGATGACCAGGCAAACCCGGTCAGGTTTTCACATAAGCTTATAATCGGCGGCAGGGAGCTGACCTCTGTCGATTCCGCAAGCCTCGCCGGGCTTACAAAGATTGGCGAAAATCAGTTTGTCTGGTCGGCGATTAAAAGCGCAGCCATCCCCTACGGCATTGAGATAATAGATAAACACGCCTTCGAAGGCTGTGAAAAGCTTACCGCGGTTACTCTGCCGGACAGCGTTAGAGAAATAAATTTTCAGGCTTTTGGCGATTGCTCCGCACTCAGAACCGTAAACCTCGGCAGAGGTGTCACCTCAATCGATGCTGAAGCTTTTTCCGGCTGTGGCATTGAAAGCATATATATCCCCAAAAGCTTAACCTTAATCAGAGATTTCACTTTTGCGAGCTGCGGCTCGCTCACCGATGTTTACTATGAGGGCACGGCCGATGAGTGGCGCGCGATATCCGTGGGCCACAGCAACGATAATCTGCTCAACGCGAATATCCACTTTGAGGCCTCTTTTGACGGCATAGTTTGGAATGAAACGGACAGCCGCTATGAGATTTCGGATTATGCCGGCCTCAAGGCGTTTGCCGCGATAGTCAACGGCACTCATCCGGGTATTGTGCAGAATCAGTCTGCCTCTGCCGTGCTCACGGCGGATATTGACGCCTTCATCGCTCCGGCGAATGACTGGACGCCCATCGGGCTTGAGGGCAGCGCATACTCCGGCACCTTTGACGGCTGCGGCCATAAAATAACCGGCCTTGCGTTTGATGATTCCACCGCTTTTTACGCCGGCCTTTTCGGAGTTCTGAGCGGCGGCACGGTGAAAAACACCGGGGTTGAGAACAGCTCTTTTGAAGGCAAGTATGTCGGCGGCATAGTCGGAAAAATCGATAATAACGGCACCGTGACGAATTGCTACAATAACAGCTCGGTTTCCGGCAGCCTCCGTGGCGGCGGCATCGCGGGGTACATCAATGACGGCACCGTGCAGAGCTGTTACAATACGGGCGCTGTTTCGGGCCATGAAGATGCCGGCGGCATCACCGGAAGAATTGAAAATAACGGCACCGTGCAGAGCTGTTACAATACGGGCGCTGTTTCGGGCCAAGAAAATGCCGGCGGTCTGGTCGGCGCGGTTGAATACGGCACCTTGCAGAACTGCTACAATACGGGCGCTGTTTCGGGCCAAGAAAATGCCGGCGGCGTTGCCGGGCTGCTTCAGAGCGCCGGCGTCGTGAAATGCTGCTACTATGACGGTGGAATAGTAATAATGTCAGCTGCAGTCGGGAAAAACACCGGCGGAACAGCCATCTTTGACGAGGACAAAGGCACCTCGCTTATGACGGGCGAAGAAGCTTTTGGGGACAGCTCGGAAATATTGGATTTTGAATATGGTCCGAATGAAAGCAATCCCTGGATTCGCAGAGAGAATGACGAAGGCCTTTATTATTACTATCCGCATCTCAGGGGTTTCGCCTATGACACCACACAGTCCGAGGAGGACTGGCCCGCGCGCTTAATGGCATCGGGCGCGGTCGAGATTTCGACTTATGATGAGCTTGAGGCCTTTGCCTATGCGGTCAATTGCGGCCAAAACAGCAAATGCGCCGTGCTCACGGCGGATATATTAGCCGCAAATCATGTCTTGGATCCCATAGGTGAAGATGACAATGTCCCCTATCAGGGTACTTTTGACGGTCAGGGCCACACAATTTTCGTGCTCACAGGCGCTTCAGGCGGTGATTACGGCGGCCTTTTCGGCATTGTCGGCGGAAGCGGCAAGGTCAGGAATGTGGCAGTATCGGGCGGAAACATTCATGGCGATCTTTTTGCCGGCGGCATCGCGGGCTGCAATAACGGCTCAATAGTAAACTGCAGCTACTCCGGCAGTGTAACTTCGGACGGCGGCGTCGCGGGAGGCATCGCGGGGAAAAACACCGATACTATATATAAATGTTACAACACCGGCAGTGTGCTGGCGGACGGCGGCGAGTCTGCCGGCGGCATCGCGGGCTGCAATGACGGCGAAGTGAAGTTCTGCTACAACACCGGCAGCGTAGAGTCGGGAGGTTATTATGCCGGCGGCATTACCGGCGAAAACACCTACACAGTGGAGAACTGCTACAACACCGGCAGCGTTAAAGGTCTGAGGGCCGGAGGCATTTCCGGATACTTTGACGGCGACAGTATCATCTCCTGTTACAGCGCAGGCAGCGTGACAACCTGGACCGACAACATACCGGCAGGAGGAGTTCTGGGCGAATACAGCAGCGGATTTATGAAAAACTGCTATTATGATTCCGCCAAAGCGGGTGTTAGCACAGCCATAGCTTCGGGAACCGCCCCTGCCAACTCAATAATCAATGTTAAGGCTCTCACCACCGCGCAGATGACCGAAGGCACATATACCTCGGGCGCGGTCACCGATATGCCCGGCTTCTCGTCAACAGACTGGCTTGTAAAAAAGAGCGACGAAGAATATCTTTATTACCCGCATCTCAAGGGCTTTGCCTATGACACAAGCGGCGACACGGAAGACTGGCCGTCTGTCGCTGAGATAAAGACAAAAGATATATATAACTATGATGATCTCAAGGATTTCGCCGATGCGGTAAACGCGGGCGAAACGAGCCTGCGCGCCTTTCTCTGGGCTGATATAAATGCCGAAGGGCAGACCTGGACCCCCATAGCCGCAGACAGCAACAAACCGTATGAGGGCACCTTTGACGGCCAGAGCCACATAATAACCGGCCTTGCGTTTAATGATTCCACCGCTTTTTACGCAGGCCTTTTCGGCGCGGTCGGCAGCAGCGGCAAGGTGAAGAATCTGGGCGTCACGAACGGCAGCATCAGCGGGCTGTCATTTATCGGCGGCATCGCCGGATTAAATGACGGCTTAATAGAAAACTGCTACAACACCTGCAGCATAACCGCAACCGATTCCGGAGCGGGCGGCATTGCAGGCTACAACAACGAGGGCACAATAGTTCAATGCTACAACAGCGGCGTTATATCGTCAGCCACAAACCTGGCAGGCGGTATTGCCGGCGAAAACTACGGCAGCATAGATAACTGCTACAATACGGGCGCTGTTTCGGGCCAAGAAAATGCCGGCGGCATCACCGGAAAAAATGACGGCAATTACGGCGGCGGCAAAATAGAAAACTGCTACAACACCGCCGGTGTAACGGCGGTGCAGGACGATTGTGCCGGCGGCATTGCCGGCTATAATGATAAAGGCACAATAGTTCAATGCTACAACAGCGGCGTTATATCGTCAGCCACAAACCTGGCAGGCGGCATCGCCGGATTAAATGTCGGCACAATAGAAAACTGCTACAACACCGGGACCGTTACGGCGGCATACGGAGAATCCGGCGGCATCGCCGGATTAAATGACGGCAATCTCGGCGGCGGCAAAATAGAAAACTGCTATAACACCGCCGGTGTAACGGCGGTGCAGGTCGATTGTGCCGGCGGCATTGCCGGAAACAGTAATAACGGCACAATAAAGAGATGTTACAACAAAGGCGCAATAACGGCACGTTCTATTGCCGGCGGCATTGCCGGAACAATCCAAGAAGGCACAATAGAAAATTGCTACAACACCTGCAGCGTTACGGCGGAAGATGATTATGCCGGCGGCATTGCCGGAAGTGCTGCAGGCACAGTAGAAAAATGCTACAACACCGGCAGTATAACGGCAGGAGACAGTCATGCCGGCGGTATCGTAGGAAATGCAGATGAAAGCGCTGTGCTGAACTGCTATAACACCGGCAGCGTTTCGGCGCAAAACAACAATGCTGGCGGTATCGTGGGAATAGCCCGTATGAGTGAGACAGAAGTGAAATACTGCTACAGCACCGGCAGCGTTACGGCAAACAGCAGCTGCGGCGCGATTATCGGAGTTAACTTCGGCACAGCTGAATACTGCTATTATGATTCCGCCAAAGTGGCGGCAAGCTCCGCAACAGGCGGAGGAAGCAGTGTAGACAATGACGGCAATTCCGCCGCTCTCACCACCGCGCAGATGACCGAAGGCACATATACCTCGGGCGCGGTCACCAACATGCCCGGCCTCTCGGAAGACAGCTGGCTTGCAAAAACGAGCGACGGTAATTACGCTTACTACCCGCATCTCAAGGGCTTCACCTATGACACCACACAGTCCTCGGAGGACTGGCCGCCTGCCAAACTGCTCAGGATGGAGATTGCGTCCTACAGCGACCTCAGGGCATTCGCCGACGCGGTAAACGCGGGCGATACGGGGCTCGGCGCCATCCTCACGGCGGATATAGACGCGAGCGCGTCAGATCCCTCAGCAGACGGCTATGACGCCGTAACCGGCGAATGGGCTCCGATAGGCTCATACTTCGACAGCATCGATTACACCGGAACCTTTGACGGCAACGGCCACACAATAACCGGGCTGGTTTACAATAAATCCACAGAGGGTTATATCGGCCTTTTCGGCTCTGTCGGCGCCGGCGGCACGGTGAAGAATCTGAGTCTCACGGGCGGCAGTATCAGCGGAAGCAACACTGTCGGCGGCATCGCCGGAACCAATGCCGGCACAATAGAAAACTGCAGCTACACCGGCAGCGTAACGGCAAACGATAATAAAGCCGGCGGCATCGCGGGAAATAACAACGGCAGTGAAGGTAAAATAGTGAACTGCAGCTTCAGCGGCACCGTAACGGCAGGCCGAAGCTATGCCGGCGGCATAGCGGCTGCGCTGTTTAACGGAGCCGAGGTCACAGGCTGCTTCAGCACGGGCGCTGTTTCGGCAGATTCTATTGCCGGCGGCATTGCCGGAGGTATATTAAGCGGCACGGTGCAGAGATGCTACAATACAGGCAGTGTAATATGCACTGATGAAAACTCGGGTAACAGCGCCGGCGGCATCGCGGGATATCTGTCAAAAGGCAAAATCAAAAGCTGCTACAACACCGGCAGTGTCAAGGCGGTCAAAGACGCCGGCGGCATTCTCGGCGTGATTGACGAAAGCAGCTCCGGTCAAGCTAAAGTTGAGGACTGCTACAATACCGGCAGCGTATCCGGGTTCGGCGAAAACGGCAGCGGCACCAATCTCGGCGGCGTGCTGGGACGCTATGATAACGGCACTCTGATTGCATGTTACTATGACAAAAGCAGAATAACCTCGGCGGCTTCGGCTGTAGGCAATGATTATGGCTCAGGGATTGTGAATAATGTTTATGGCTATTCCACCCGTTATATGACCGGCGAACAAGCTTTTGCCGATCTTAGTGATTTCCAAGACAGCTCGGTCTGGCTCACCAAAGCCGGCGATTATACTGTTGACAGCGACACCGGCGAAATCACATACAATGTATATTACCCGCATCTCAAGGGCTTCAACCTTGACAACGGCGGCAATCAGATTAACGCGGCCGATATAGCTGCCGGAGACTGGCCCGCAAAGGCTGAGTATGCGGTGACGGTATCGTCGAATACATTCACATATAACGGTGGACATCAGAAACCGGCTTATACCGTAAAGTGCAACGGAGAGCCGGTTGGCGGCATCAACATCACTAAATACGAACGCTATAACAGCGAAACAGGCAGTTATACCGATAATAGTTTTAATGTTCACGCGGGCAAGTATATCATGATCATATCCGGCGCGGGCATAGAGGACCTGCCGATAGAGTTTACAATAAACAAGCGCACGGCCACAATAGAAGTAAAAGAACAGACCTTAGCTTACAACGGCTCGCCTCAGGGCTTTGACGGCTCTGAGCTCACCTCGGAGCTTGATAAATATGTTACCGTTACGGGCTTTGCCACGCCCGACACGCTTACGGGCATAAAACTCAGCGGCAGCCAAACAGCCGCCGGCTCATACGCCGGCGCAATCACGGCAAGCGGCGCGGTTATTACCAACTCCCAATACGATGATGTGACCGCGGACTACGATATCACTTACACAGCAGGCACGCTGATTATCGGTGCGGGGACCCCCGCAATCACCGTAAGCGTTGCGGATATTGACCTGCTTGAGGCGGCTAAGGCAACCGTTACCCTGCCTTCGGACGCAACTGAGGGCTTCACCCTGAGCATAGCCCTGCAGACGGGCACAGACCCCGGCACGGGCGAAGCAATCTGGACAGAGCTTGACTCCGTAAATCTGCCCGATTCCCCGGTAAGCGGAGAGGAGTTTGAAATCAGCGGCCTTGGCGCAGGCACATACAAGCTCACCGCGCATTACGCAGGCGACTCAAACTACGGCGCCTCAACCGCAGACGGAGTATTCACCGTGAATATGATTTATTTCGCGGTAACCTTCGTTGACGAGGACGATACCGAGCTCAAGGCGGCAGAGAACTACGCCTACAACACTCCGGTTTCGGATATCGCTCAGCCCTCGGCTCCCACGAAGCAGTCAGACTCAACATATAACTACACCTTCGCAGGCTGGACTCCGGCTCTTGAACGCGTTACCCGTGAGATTACATACAAAGCCACTTACACCGAAAGCCCCATAGAGTACCCCGTGGTGATTAAGGGCGTGCGCCTCACAACCCTCAATTACAGCGGCGACGGCTGGAGCTACTCCGGCACGCCCGAGCGCGGCACCCTCACCCTGACAAATGTATTGCTTGATACGGACGGTACCGATCTTGGCTCGCCTGTTAAGATACTCAACGGCTCCGAAGTGGATATTGTACTCGAAGGCGAAAATACAATCGCAGGCAATACGGCCAAGTCAAGCGCGGGCATCGAGGTTGAGGACGGCGCAACCGTAAACATCTACGGCGACAGCGGCGCATCCCTGGAAGTCACCGGCGGCCTTTACGGCGCGGGCATCGGCGGCATAGGCTATGACAGCGCAGCCGCCGGTAACCCGAAGGCCGGCAATATAAACATATACAGCGGCATAATCAGAGCATACGGCGGCGGAACCAAAAATAAAAACGGCGGCGCGGCAATCGGCTCCGGCTATCACTCCTCGGCAAATGAGATAAACATCTCAGGCGGCGATATCACGGCCATAGGCGTATCCGGCGGCGCGGGCATCGGCTCCGGCTACGGCTCGAGCGGCGGGTCGGCAGCGGCAAAAGTCGGCTTCTACAGCGGCGGCAATATAACCATCAGCGGCGGCACCGTGCGCGCGGCAGCCATAAGCTATGAAGATCTGGGCACATTCAGCTTTGGCAGCTTCGATATTGACAGCCCCGAAACATATCCCTCCTTATCAAATGCAATGGCGGCAGGCATAGGCGGAGGCTACGGCGCCTCGGCCGGCACAATAATCATTGAGGGCGATGCCGTTGTCACGGCAATCGGCACCTCAGGCGGCGCGGGCATCGGCTCCGGCAGGGGCACTTCAGCCGCAAACAAATTTGACAGCAATTACTACAACTGCAGCGTTACAATCAGAGACGATGCCAAAGTTACGGCTCTCGCCAAAGAAGATACAAGGAACAATCAAAAGCCGGTTTCCGGCGCGGGCATAGGCCTCGGAGCGGGCTGCACGCTTGAAGGCGAACCCAAGGGCAACATAGCGATAGCCGGCAATGCCAAAGTGAAAGCGGTTGCCGGAACTCACGCGAACGGCGTGGGCACATCCTATGTTGTAGGCGGTGTCAGGGAAGACGTCGAAGGCAATCTCAGTTATCCCGCGAAAGCCCTGCTCACAAGCTTCGAAATCGGCAGAGACACCGTTGTTGACGCGGTCTGCGTCGGCGGCGGAAGAACGGGCATTTACGAAGGTCCGAACAGCGATATATATATCCATTACGGCACCTACCCGCAGTCCCTTGTGGACAGCACGCAGGAGGCGCTCATAAACAAGCTTGAGTCCAAGCTCACATCAAACTGCTGGAAGAGCTTCGGCTTCTACTCCGGCACGGGCAATCAATTGGACGGCAAAATGGCGGCCGGCAGCTTCGGCCAGTACACCGACATCACGGTTGATTCCGTAAAATACAGAGGCGTTAAATTCTCCGGCTACAGACCGACCAACACGGGCTACGCCTCATCCGCGGCAAACTCAGTGCAGGATGAAAACGGCTTTGAGACAGACAAGATTTACTGGTTCAGATATGAGCCGGTGACATGGCATGTGCTCGACTCCGCAACAGGCCTCGTAATCTGCGACAGCGCGCTTGACGCGCAGGCGTTCAATAATTACTGCATCGAGCTCGGCGGCAGACACTACGGCGACGAGGGCGCGGACCCGCACTCGGCAGACGCAATAGATTACTCCGTCAGCAGCATAAAGCGCTGGCTCGCCGAAGATTTCGCGCAAACCGCCTTCTCAGACGAGCAGATAAACAATATAACGGTATCATCGGAGATTTCACTTTTCATCCCGGACAGAGATTTGCTCTCAAATGCGGACTACCGCTTCGGCAACGCAGGCGAAGTCGATGACACCAGAATCCGCGCAAGCTCCGATTACGCGAAAGCTATGGGCATCGACGACATCTCGGGCAAGTCAATATGGTGGACTGCTTCGGGAGAATGCGACCGGTTTGTTTACATCGTTGGTGAAACGGGCGCCATCGGCGGCTCCTTCCCGGTAAACGACTGCAGAGTGGGTGTTTGCCCCGCGATGTATATGAATGAGATAACCGACGAGCTCACGGGAGCTCCTCTCCAGAGAGACAACGATATAGAGCTGGAGGCAGAGGATATCCGCTACACCGAAGATGAGGAAATCAACGCTACTCTTACATCTCCGGGAGCGACCGGCACAATGACGCTCTTAACAGACGGCGCCGAGTACACGGCCGATGTTGTTGACGGCGTTGCGAAATTCACAGTCAGCGGCCTTGAAAGCGGCCATTATACCGTGGAAGCGCTGTATTCCGGCGACAGACAGAATAACCCCGCAAAGAGCACGCAAACCGTAACCTTCGATGTGGGCCAGGTGTATCCCGAAATCACAATCGAGCTTGATGACTACGAATACGGCGAAAGCAAGCAGGCGGCAATAACCCTGAGCGGCCCGCTTCCCTCAGCGCTGAATTCCGTAAAAGTATCCGTTGATGACGGCACCGAAACAGATGTTCAGCTTGATACCGACTTTGCGGGCTCTTTCACAATGCCGCTTATTGACAAGGGCGACCACACAATCACGGTAAGAAGCACTTATGAAGACAGAAACATAACAGCAACAGATAAGAGCGAAGATTTCACCGTCAGCGCTGCTCCCGTTTCAATAGCCGTTACCGTGGACAACATAACATACGGCGGCACCGAGGCAATCGTTGTTACTGCTTCGGCTGACGGCGACTACGCTCTGACCGTTACCAAAGACGGCGAGCAGAGCGGCGCTTCATACACGGTTGCCGTGGCAAACGGCAGCGGCAGGGTGGAAGCGGAAGGCCTGAACGCGGGCCAATACACCGCCGTGGTTAAAAACACAAACACCAATTACACCGGCGACGATGCAACGGGCTATTTCACCGTGGCAAAGAAGACGCCTTCAGTATCCGTCACGGCGCAGAATATCGCCTGCAACGAGCAGACGGCAATAACCGTTTCATCCGACTGCCCGGGCACCGTAACGCTTGCAATCGGCAGCGACATAAGCGAAGATATAGTATTCACTCAGCAGGGCGATAAAGACGCCACCGCAGTCACCCTCGCGCCCGGCGATTACACGGTAACCGCGCATTACGCCGGCAGCGATAACTATAATGATGCGGACGCTCAGAGCAGCTTCACCGTTGCGGCTCACAGCTGGAACGAGCCCGCCTGGAACTGGGATGATGTTGATCATCCCGTGTATTCGGCGGAATGCTCCAAGTGCGGCGCGACGGCCTCCGGCACGGTTGATTCCGAAAAGGCAGATCCCGTACCGGCAACAGTTGAGGCAGAGGGCTACACAGATTACTCGGCTCAGGTTACTATTGACTCTCAGACATTCAGCGCAGACCACAGAGTAACCGACACCGGCTCAATGCTCGCCGCGAGAAAAGCCGCGTTTGAAGACTACAAAGAGCAAAAACAGGGCGAGGCAGACGCTTTGGCAAAAGAAGGTGACAGCGACGCAACAAAGGCGCTCATCACCGCGGCCAAGGAAGAAATCGGCTCTCTCACCTATGACGAAACCAAGTCACTCGATGAGAACAAGGCTCTTGCAGACGCGATAACGGATGCTCTTCCCGCAAAACTTGCGGATCAGAGAGCGGCGGATAAGCTTGCCGCGGACAAAGCCGCGTTTGAAGACTACAAAGAGCAAAAACAGGGCGAGGCAGATACTTTGGCACAGGACGGTGACAGCGATGCAACGAAGGCGCTCATCACCGCCGCCAAGGAAGAAATCGGCTCTCTCACCTATGACGAAACCAAGTCACTTGACGAGAACAAAGC
>JAEELT010000122.1 GCA_016282855.1 Clostridiaceae bacterium
GGATTCCCAGGGCTTTATTACGCCGATTCTTAAACCGGTAGGATTAATTTTCTGTCCCATTGTTTAACCTCCTCTTCGTTATTCTGCTTCCTTGAGAACAAGGGTGATGTGTGACGTTTTCTTATTGATTCTGTAGGCTCTGCCCTGCGCTCTGGGTCTGATTCTCTTGAGAGTGGGGCCCTGACCTACGCTGCATTCTGCAACATACAGACGGTCAACATCCATATTGTTGTTGTTTTCCGCGTTTGCAATAGCGGATTTCAAAAGCTTCTCAAGGGGTTCACACGCGGCTTTGGGCGTGTATCTGAGAATTGCCATTGCCTTGTCCACCGGCTGGTTTCTGATAAGATCGAGAACTATCTGAACCTTGCGGGGAGCAATACGGATGTAAGTGGCCTTTGCTGTTGCGGTAGGCACGCTCATCATTTCGTTATCTGACATTTATATACACTCCTTTCGCCGATTATTTACCGTTGTTGGAAGTCTTTGAACCTGCGTGGCCTCTGAAGGTCCTCGTAGGCGCAAACTCACCGAGTTTGTGGCCGACCATATCCTCCGTAACATATACGGGGACGTGCTTGCGTCCGTCATGAACGGCAAATGTGTGACCGACAAAATCGGGGAAGATAGTGGATGCGCGGCTCCAGGTTTTGAGAACCTGCTTCTCGCCGGTTTCATTCATCTTCTGAACTCTTTCGAGCAGTTTAGGCTGCACAAAGGGTCCTTTTTTAACGCTTCTGCCCATTATTATCTGCTCCTTTCACTTATTTGTCGTTACGACGTTTAACTATCATCTTATCGGATGACTTCTTGTTCTTTCTGGTCTTATAGCCGAGAGCGGGCTTACCCCAGGGGGTAACGGGGCCCGGTCTGCCGATGGGGGCTTTGCCTTCGCCGCCGCCGTGGGGGTGGTCATTGGGGTTCATTACGGAACCTCTGACAGTAGGTCTCCAGCCCATGTGGCGTTTGCGTCCGGCTTTACCGATCTTGACGTTTTCGTGGTCAAGGTTGCCGACCTGGCCGATAGTGGCCATGCAGTCTGCTGAAACGTTGCGAAGCTCGCCTGAAGGAAGACGGAGAAGAGCATAGATGCCTTCTTTAGCCATAAGCTGAGCGGAGTTGCCCGCTGCTCTTGCAAGCTGGCCGCCTCTGCCGGGGTAGAGCTCAACGTTGTGTACGACGGTACCTACGGGGATGTTCTTGAGGGGAAGAGCATTGCCGGGCTTGATATCTGCGCCGGGGCCTGCCTCAACCGTGTCGCCTACTTTAAGGCCGACGGGCTGAAGGATGTATCTCTTCTCGCCGTCTTCATACTTGAGAAGGGCGATGAAAGCGGAGCGGTTGGGATCATACTCAACGCTCTCTACCTTTGCGGGTACGTCGAACTTATCTCTTTTGAAATCAATTATACGATACTTTGTGCGAACTCCGCCGCCTCTGTGGCGAACGGTTATTCTTCCGTAGCTGTTGCGGCCGCTGTTCTTCTTGAGGGAAACAAGAAGGCTTCTTTCGGGAGCAACCTTTGAGAGCTCGGAATAATCGGTAACCGACATATTACGCCTTGCGTTAGTGGTCGGTCTGTAAAATTTAATAGCCATTTTTACACTCTCCTGTCAGCGGCTTTGCGGAGCGTACGCTCCATACTTTACCGCCTAATATAAGGTTTGTTGTTTTATTACATCATACCGTCGAAGAATTCGATTGTCTTCGAACCTTCGGTAAGGGTTACGATCGCTTTTTTACGGGAGGCTGTGTAGCCCTCGAAACGGCCGTATCTTCTGAGCTTACCTTTAACGTTTATGGTGTTTACCTTCTCTACTTCAACGTCAAAAAGAGCTTCAACTGCCTGAGCAATCTCAATTTTGTTGGCGTCTTTGGCAACCTCAAATGTGTACTTGCGGTCTGCTACGCCGTCCATGCTGTTTTCTGTGATAACAGGGCGAAGAATTATGCTCTGAGGTGCTTTGCTCATGCGTATACCTCCTCTATCTTTGCTACGGCATCTTTAAGCAGCACTACGGTGTCGCAATTGAGGATGTCGTAAACGTTGAGTGTATTTACAAGAGTGGTCTTGACTCCTGCAATGTTGCGTGCCGAGCGATAGATGATATCGTCTTTCTCGGGAAGAACGAAGAGAACCTTCTTGCCGGTCTCAAGAGCGTTGATAACCTCAACCATATCCTTGGTCTTTATGGCGTCAAGCTTGAGAGAATCGAGAACGATGAGCTCTCCGTCCGCAACCTTTGCCGAAAATGCGGATTTCATTGCAAGGCGTCTTACTTTCTTGTTTACGTCCTTGTGATATTTGCGGGGCTTGGGGCCGTGAGCTATACCGCCGTGATACCACTGGGGAGCTCTTGTTGAACCCTGCCTTGCGCGGCCTGTGCCCTTCTGTCTCCAGGGCTTCTTGCCGCCGCCGCTGACTTCTGATCTGGTAAGGGTAGACTGTGTGCCCTGACGCTGATTTGCCAGATATGCTACTACGCAAAGATGCATAGCGGGAATGCTGGGCTCGATGCCGAAAATGCTTTCTGCGAGCTCGAGGTCGGAAACCTTCTTGCCGGCCTTGTCAAAAACTGATACTGTAGGCATTATTTTCTACTCCTTTCCTTATGCTTTCTTTGCATTGCTGATAACAACGATGCCGCCCTTGGGGCCGGGGATGGCGCCCTTGATGGCTACAAGGTTATTCTCTGCATCAATCTTGGCTACCGTGAGATTCTGAATGGTAACTCTTTCGCAGCCGAGGTGGCCTGCAAGCTTCTTTCCCTTGTAAACTCTTGAGGGATCGGAGCAGGCGCCCAGTGAGCCGGCGTGCCTTGCAACAGGGCCGGTACCGTGGGACTCTTTGAGGCGGCCGAAGTTCCATCTCTTGATGGCGCCGGCGGTGCCTTTACCTTTGCTGGTGCCGACAACGTCAACCTTGTCGCCTACCGCAAAGATATCAGCGGTGAGGGTGTCGCCGATATTGAGCGAGTTGATGTCGTCAAATCTGAATTCCTTCAGCGTCTTCTTGGGAGCAACGTCATTCTTCTTGAAATGACCCATAAGGGGCTTGCTCACGCGCTGAACCTTGATATCGCCGAAGCCGAGCTGAACCGCTTCATAGCCGTCGTTCTCAAGAGTCTTCTTGGAAACTACATTGCAGGGGCCCGCTTCAACGACTGTTACGGGAATAACGTTTCCCTTTTCATCGAAAATCTGGGTCATGCCGATTTTCTTGCCGATGAGTGCTTTTTGCATATTTGCATCCTCCTTTGGTTATTGGTTGACGGTATGCCGCCAACTTGACCTGTACGGTCTGCTTTTCAATTAAAACTTGGTTTCGATTTCCACACCTGCGGGGAGCTCAAGGTTGGTCAGCGCCTCAACTGTCTTGGCTGAAGGTCTGATGATGTCGATGAGTCTCTTGTGTGTTCTCTGCTCAAACTGCTCACGGCTGTCCTTATACTTGTGAACAGCGCGGAGAATTGTGACTATCTCTTTCTCTGTGGGAAGAGGTACGGGGCCGGAAACCTCGGCGCCGGTTCTCTTTGCGGCTTCAACAATCTGCTCTGCCGATTTGTCAACAAGAGTGTGATCGTAGCCTTTGAGTCTGATTCTGATTTTTCCCTTAACTGCCATTGTAATGCCTCCTTAAAAGTTTGGCGGGCACGCAAATTTTATAAACTGACCCGGGTGTTTCAACCCTCCCGATTCAAAAACCGGAAAACACTTTCCGGGGCAATTCAGCCATTTGCTCTTCTAATTATTCCTGCTTATGCCGCCCAGGGAACAGGCAGTCACAAGTGCGCACGGGCTCGCCCGACATTTTCCATCATTGCACTCAAATGTGACGGCTTCGCAAGACAGCCGCTTTTTGAGCACTGTGACGAAAAATCTGCGGGCAGGCGCGAACGCTGCCGGAATAAACATTCGCCCGGTTTAAAATCGGACATACTCCACGGAAATTCCCCGCCTCGAGGGCGGCCACCTCCCGTATCATCGCATATCATATACCGACGTCAGGGCGCAAATCACCCACTACTCGGTATGCCGGGAAATTTTATCATAATATATAATGGATGTCAAGCATTTTTTTATATTTTTTTCAGCCTTTTTCAGAGCCCCGATTCCTTTGATTTTAAGGCGGTCCGCCCCTCCCCGGCGCCGCACCGGAAATAAGCACTATATATAGAGGTAATATATAAAGAAATACAAAATATAGATAAATATACTAGTTTAGCGATAAATATTTTTTTATGCAACTCTTTTAATAATAAGCTCTGTTTTTGTGCACTTTGTTTGCGATAATAATGCGTTATCAGCAAAATCGAGTCGATTTCAGGAGAGAAAAAGGGGTTGTTCCGGGCGAAAAAAATGAACCTGAGACCCCGGCACAGAGGAAATGACAGGTGTCCTTCGGACTGCCAAAACCGGACCGTGATTTTCGGGGATAACGTCAGGAAATTTTTCCTCCCCGCCGGATAATCAGAGAAAAAACTACCGGTTTTTGATTGCTTTTTGCCGTGCTTTTTTCTGAAATTTTTCTGAAAACGAATTCTCAATTATCCCCTTTCTGTCATGGTCGGCACCGGAAAACGGACTCTTTTTTTTTCAGAAAACACGGACCTGATATTGCCCTTTTTTCTTTCTTTTTTTGCAATTTGGCAGGCCGCAAAAAAGTTTCGTTTTGCGCTTTATCTTTCGTGCGGCTTCGTCTGAGCCAAGCAGCGGAATTCCTTTATATATAAGGGTTTATAAGCGCTTTGCGCACACAAAAAAGGGGGATTCCGCAGCCCCCGTCGGCGCTGAAGAATCCCGAAAAAAATGTATTTCTCCTTAAATGGTAAAATGCGCAGAACGCATTAACATTCTACGCATTTTACCGGATGGCTTTTCATTTGTTGCTCACAAATACAAGCTTAGCACTTGCAAGTTTATTATAGCATGCTTTTATGGTTTGTCAAGAAATTTTTTCAAAAATTTTTTCAGGCCGTTTTTCCGCGCTTACCCGACTGCGCCCATTTCGTCTGTGGAAGGAGCTGTTTCGGGCTGTGTTTCAAGCTCTCTTATAAAGTCTGTGCTGACCCAGCCGGAAACGGAATTATATGTGACATTTGCCCAGCCGTTTTCTGTTTTTGCCACGCTGATTATCGTTCCGTTGGGTATTCTCGCGAGGATTGCCGACCCCGTATCGGGCGCTGATCTGAGGTTAAGCGGGCTGCCTGATGTGACCACTTTGAAATTGCCCTGAGCCGGAATACGGGTCTGCTTTTCCGTAACAGGAGAGGTGCTCTCCGCTTCAACAATCTCTCTGTTTACTGTTATAAGGCCCCATGCACTGCCCTTTTTGCCGACGAACTTTCCGTCTTTACCGGGCAGAATATCTTCAAATTCAAACGCTACAACCGTCTCACCCCTGCGGTTGATTATGCCGCAGAAGCCGTTTTGCTTTGCCGGGGCAAGACCGTTTGAGAAGCCGTATGCCCCCGCTTCGCTTATGGACTCGAATAAAAAGTCTATTGCCGTTACGCCCTTTTCGTTTATATATCCCCAGCTGCCTTTCCTTCTCACGGGAGCCAGGCCCTCCGAAAATTCACCCGCTCCGTCATAGAGAAGAGCGATTTCGAGGCCGAGGTTTTCGTTTATAAAGCCGTATTTTCCGCCGTCCTCGGGAGCTGACTGCACAGGATAGAGCCCCTCTTCGAGGTTGCACTCATATTTGCCTGCTTCGCCCGCGTAGCCGAGCTTGTCATACCAGGCAAGGTGATTCCCTGCGACACTCCAGTAAGCCGTTTTCTCCGGCTCGGTCACTCCGTGATACTGCCTGTTTGTAACAATGGCGGTCTCGGGATCAATCAGAAGGCGGTATTCGGAAAGGGGACCCTCGCACACATATTTAACACTTCGCCAGGCATCACTCACGGTATAAACCGCATCCTGATTTGCCTCCTGGGTTATCACGCCGTCAAGTGTCATTATGCCCTTCTTGCCCTGTGAATCAGTGAAGACTATCATTTTTTCATTAAGGCATTGAGCGTCGCTGACATCCTCAAACACCGTGGTGTCAAATGTGCAGCCGGTGAGCTTTGCCGCCTGCCCGGCCTTTGTCTTTCTCGCCGACGCAACACCGGCACAAACGCCGATTACTACCATTATCACTGCCGCAATAGCGATAACAAGTTTCGGCGCCATATAGTATTTTCCTACTTTGTAACCGTTTGCCATTTGCTTTTTCTCCCCAAAAAGTACGGCGCGTCAGAAGGCAACCGTAACTTTATTTTTGCCCGGCTTGGTCTTTACTCTGAGCACATCGCCGTCAATCTCATACTTACCGGTGCACTCTATGCTCACGGGCTTCGCGTGAAGATATATTTCAGTCGGTACGCTGAATTTACCGCCCTGAGTATATTCAAGAGTATATACTTTATTATCCCTGTTATAGGAGTAATTGTCAATAGTGCCTGTTACCGCGCGGGCGTAGGTTCTGCGAAGCTCGCCCATTATGGGAGCGTCAAGCAGCCCGTCATAATATGCCCAGTAGGTCTGGCTCCACTGGAATTTATCAAATTTGTCAAGCAGGAATCTTATGTGATGAAGCCATTCGGTGCCGTCGCTTGTGCCGCCCCATTCGCCCACAAGCAGGGGTACATCAAGGCGCTGCTGGCTGCGTCTGTGCTCGTCAAAAATACCGCCTACCCTGCCGTTGCTCGCGTACTTGTAAGCGGGTGTGTCAACCATAAGGTCATAGGCGTGCGGCGCGAAGCAGAGCTTTGGCTCTCTTTTTCCGCCGACTGTAACCGCCGGGGCGGAATACGGAATACCGAGGTTTGAGTAGTAGCTGTTTTCCATCATGATAATTCCGTTATCCGTAACCTCCCTGATTGCGCCTGCCGCGCCGTCAAGGAAACGGGAGTAAACGCCTGTGTCGAACTTTCTGATTATGTCATCCGCTCCGGATGTCGCTTTGCGGAAAAGAGTAAAATCATCAAACGGGTCAAGACATTTGATAACATCTTTATTCAGCAGATTCTTTGCCGCCTGCCTGACGCTGAAGCGTTTGTCAAGCAGCCCGGTTTTTACGGCGCCGGCGATAAGCTTTCTGAACACCCTGCCGCCGTCAACACCCGGATAGGGCTCGTTGAAAAGGTCAAAGCCGAAGAGTGCCGGATGGTCGGCAAATCTCTGAGCCACGTGCTTCCACATATTGCGGAAATAAGTCTGGAGAGGCACACCGTTGATTTTTTCATCATTCCAGAAGGCGGTGAAGGAATTCTGCACGGCCCTGCCCCAGAAATAACCCTCCGCCCACACGAAACGCGCCGGCTGATACTCCGCGCCGCCGGTAATGCACGCCCATTCGGGGGCTCCGTCGCCGCCCGCGCCGTTATCACGGCCCGAGAAAAGATCCTGGTGCATATCAAGATAGAAGTAAATGCCGTATTTGGCGCAAAGGTCTGCCACAGCCTGCACACGGTCGAGATATTTCTCGTCATACTTACCGGGCTGAGGCTCAATCGCATCCCATATTATGCCTAGACGCACAATGTTGAAGCCGTTTTCGGCAAGGCGCGAAACTGTGCGCTCATCAAAATCGAGAGCGTAGATTCTTTTTTTGCTCCCGTCCGGGTAGCTGCCCTTGTCACAGAGATTCACGCCGTTGAACAGTCTCTGCCTGCCGTGCCCGTCAATAAACCTTCTGCCTTCGGTAGTTATTTTTTCCATAATGCATCTCCGTTTTGTTTTATATAATGCCGCAGGGGCGGATATCATCCGCCCGGAATGACCCAGAGCCGTCATTCGCCGTCAGGCAGCAATTTGATTTGGAGTGTTTATGCGCCGCATATCCTGTGCGCGGCGGGTGGTTTAATAAACCCTATACACATTCGGGCTGCCGATTTACCGGCAGCCCGCTGCGCACATTAAATTTGTTATCAGTACTTGATGTTGTAGATATGCATGTAGTCGATAAGCTCCTGCTTGTCAACAACCATCTGCATACCCGCTACCCTGCCCTGACCGGAAATGGTTGTGTGGGTAGTCTGGTCGAGCGATACCACGTGGTTATCCTTGGGGTTATATACCAGCACGGTCTCACAGTCGTGATAGGTGATTTTGTAGCTTATATCCTTAGCCACCGCGGAAACAAAGCCGCCGTTGAGGTTTTCATCTATCTCAGACCTTGAGAGAGGGCTGAACACGCCGCCGTGATTGCTCGGCGCCGAGGTGCCGCCGTCGGGGGCGGGCTCGGGGTTATCCTCTGCCTTAAGCACTATGGTAATCTTATAGTTGCCGTTTGAGAGCTCCTCAAACTTGGCGCTCTTGATTGCGCCGGTGTCTGTAAGCATGCAGCCCTTGGGGCTCTTGCATACCGGCCAGGAGCGCATGTTGTTGCCCTTCTGCTGAACTTCGGGGTCCGCCTTTGCGTCCGCCTCGGTTGTCATGAAGTGGTCTGCGAGCTTGAGAGCCGCGTTTACAACTCCGCCGCCCTTTGAAACAACTCTTGATGCGCTGTCGGAGGGAAGCTCCTGATACTCAACCTTGGTAAAGCCGGGGGCGTCCTTCTTTGCCTGGTTCATAACCTCTGTGTAAGCGGCAAGAATTTCGGCAGTTGTTTCGGGCTTCTTTTCAGCCTCGGTTGTTTCCTCTGCTGAGGTTTCTTCGGCCGATGTTTCCGTTTCACTTGCGGAGGTCTCAGCTTCGGATGTGCTCTCGGGCTCGGTCGCGTCGGTCACGCTTTCGGGCTCGGTTGTTGCTTCTGTCTCGGAAGCGCTCTCGCTCGTCTCCCAGGGGGCGGGCTCGGTGCTTTCCGCTTCGGTCTGCTTACTGCCGCAGGCGGCAAAAGCAAAGAGAATTGAAAGGGCTAAAAGTGCCGCAATAAGTTTTTTCATAATTTACGACCTCCGATATCAGAAGTTAACCATAAATATAATCGGGAATGCGTGTGTCTTGAACCAGTAGAGCGGATAGCCAATCAGATAATGGAGCCAGTGCTCTCTGAACTCAAGCTTAAATCCGCAGTCGTCACAGTTGAAATCATAGTTCACATCTATATGGGCATCACGGCTTTGAGGCGTACCTTTATAGCATCTTGTGCAGACATTGTAATGATACTTCCTGTAATCTGTATCGGACCAGTTGCCCTGTTTGAAATCAAAGTGACCGTATTTTGAATTGCTGTAATAAAACTCTTTATATGTTGCCGGATCGTAAGGTACTGCTCTGAAATCATGTCCCAAAGCGGGAATATTTACTTTTTCTTGCTTGTGGCATACAGTGCAGGTGCGGTAACGATACCCGGATTCTGTGCATGTGGGCGGCACGCCGGTACCTTCTTCACCTTCATCGTAATTCCAGGTATGAGGCTGAATGGGAACAGTTTCATATCTTTCTTCTACAATCTGATTACACACCGGGCATTTGGTATAATATCTGATTCTTCCCTCATGTTCACAAGTTGCTTTCGTTACTTCCTCTTCCTGTACTGTACTTTCTATGTGACCAAGAGCGGGAATAATATTTTCTTTCTCGGTATAATACTCTCCGCATACCTTGCACATGTACTTATAGGTTGTGTAACCGTCCTTAGTGCAGGTGGGTTCAACCGGATCTCCGACTTGTACTTTCGATACATCAGGGTCTGGAGTATGCTTGCCGGGAGCGGTGATTGTTTTTTCTTCTCTGCTTATTTCTTTGCCGCATTCCTTGCAGTAGTAAACCTCTTCATACTTGGCGTCTTCAAGGCAGCTGGTTCCGACCACGGATTTTCCATCTTCGCTCAGCTTAGCATTTTCAAGATTTTCAAATGTCAGCTTATCCTTTGTATGCTCCTTAAAATCTGTAGGCCTTACTGCGGTGTAATGGTAGGCATATCCCTTTGACGGGAAATCGTAAATAGTGAACATGGCAAGATTGACAGTGATATCGCCACAGGTCTTGTCAAGCTCGGGATGCTGCTCAAGCAGCTCCTCCTTCTGCTCCTCGGTCACCTTTACGCCGGTTCTGATATATCCGATATCGTTTGTTCTTGTGTATACTGTATATTGGAGCGGTGCATTCCTATCGCAGTCGTTTCTCTTACATCTTATATAGAGGGTAGCGGAAACTATGTCATTACCTTCCTTGTTCCACACAACCCAGGCAAAGGTACCTTCCGGGAGGTTAGAGGTTGAAACGGAGGAAGAAGGCGTGGAGGATGACGGGGTGCTTCCTGAAGTGTCTTCTCCATTCTCGGAGGTGCTGTCATCGGTATCGGTGGCAGGAGGATTCACTGCCTGAGATGAAGTGTCCTGCCATTCGCCGTCCTTCATTTCATAGACAGATTCAAGTTCAACCCATTTGAAGTTGGGCTTTATCTGCGGCAGGATGGGAACGGGATTGTCATCCTCGTCCATGTAGCCGGGATCCTCGGGAGGGTCAACTTCCTTAAGAGTAATGCCGTTCGATTCTCGCTTTACTGGCCACTGATGACCAAGCTGATCTCCTATTCTGACATAGTATGTGCCGTCACAGTGCCTGCAACGATAGGTTTCAGTGGGATAGGATTCACAAGTAGCCTTTGTACGTCCGGTTAATTCTATGGCGTCCTGACCGAATTTATCAAGATGCCTTGATTTGACTTCTTCAAGATCCTTAACTTCGCCGCATATTATGCATCTGTACATACCAATGTCTTCACTATATAAAAATACATGGGATTCCAAATCGCTTTTGACAAACTCCAACTCTCCGGACTCGTTTTCTTTCCACTCGCCCACTTCATGATAGAAATCATTGCCAATTGCTCTCACTTTGGAGTCAGTACCGCCGGTGGCGGGACTGTTGGGGTCATCTTCAATTACAGTAGCATCGCATTTTCTGCACTTATAAACAAGTTTGCCGCTTTGAGTCGCCGTGGGAGGAATAACCTGAATGGGATTGGTTCTGTCAAAATCGTGACTTTCTGCCGGAGTGGTCGAAACTGTTACTTCTTTGTGGCACTTTGAACAAACATAGTAGGTACGCCCTTCCTCGGTGCAGGTGGGGTCAACTGTTATTAGCGTGGCTGTGGAAGGATCGTCATGACCTTCTGCAGCTATTTCCTCTGTTGTTCTGCTGATTACCGTGCCGCAAAATTTACATTTGACAATTATTTCCTTCTCGCCGGGCTCTTCGCATGAAGGATTCTTTATAACATTTACAATCGGACTGTCTTCAACATGATCTGACAATTTTCCATAAGAAGCCGTTTTTGTCTCAGTATATATTTTATATTTTGTGGTATCATTGCCCTCGGGAACCTTAAATGTTGCCTTATACTGGTTTGAACCGCTCTGGCATGTTGGGTCCAGCATCTCCTCAAGGAGCTCTATTTTTCCGCTACTGGTCTCCTCGATATTCTCAATCGTTACACTTACCTGATAACCGCAATCTTTTCTTGCACAGGTGAACACACCGGTAGCAGTAATATAAGGCGTTGAAGAATCGGAATCAAGACCGGTCCATGTTATATCAACTTTGTCGGATGAAAAATCATAATAGTGACCGAGAGCTACTGTAAAACCATCTATTATCTTAATGGTTTCATACAGTCTGCCTCCTTCACCGTAAGCTGTTTCTAAAACGTTACCGTTTTCGTCATGATTGTGTCCGTCTTCAGAATAGCCGCATGTGCTACAGTAATAAACAAACCTATCACCAGTTCTACAAGTTGCTTCTTCATGAACACAAAGAATCCAAGTATGAGTATTTGGTTGTCCACATTTATCACAAATATGATCTTGAGGTTGCTTATCAACATGAGCATCCTCTCCGCAAAGATCACATTTACATTTATCATTACCATTTATATTTATATCTATATGACCATGCTCACGGCAATTATGTACAAAACCACATAGAGTACAAGTCGCTGTCCCGGTGGTAGCATCATAAGGACCGTAAGTGTGAGGCTCGAGCTGATTATTCGCATTATTGATATGTTTATCATAATCATATTGCGAATAACCATCATCCGCAAACACATTCATGCCGATTGCCATAATGCCTGTCAGCATCACAACCGCCATAATCAGTGACAAAAGTCTTTTTAAACCTTTTTTCATAAAAAACCTTCCTTTTCTTTGCCTTTGTGAGCAATTTATTTTGTGAGCAAAATTGTTATCTATATTATCTGCTCCCCGGTAGGGCAGGATGACAGTATCCCGCCGGATGCCCCGCAGGGGCGTAACGGTCGGCAGTGTTTTCTATATATACCTATTATATTGAATTGTTGCTTGCGCAATATGAATTGACCTGCGGAGTGTGAATCGGATTTTTGCTCCGATACTTGTGCCGCTTCTGACCATATGAGCGATAACCGCCGCAGCTTCCTGCTGCTTTGCAAGGATTCACTCAGTCTGATTGTTGCCACGGCAAATTCAATTCACTCCCGGTTTTTAACTCTTATCTTACTTCAGGTCTCCGCCGACGGAGCCGTCCCAGGTGTCAACGTGCTTGGCTTTCATTTCTTCCTCATCAAACCAGCGTGTGGTGACAGCCTTGGTCTCGGTGTAGAAGCGGAAGCCGTCCTTACCCAGGCAGTGGAGGTCGCCGAAGAAGCTCTTCTTGTGGCCGGTGAACGGGAACACGCCCACGGGTACGGGGATGCCGACATTTACGCCGACCATGCCGCCGTCAGTCCTCTTGGTGAACTCTCTGGCATAGTAGCCGCTCTGGGTGAAGATAACGCTGCCGTTTGCGAAGGGGTTGGCGTTCATAACCGCAAGGCCCTCTTCAAAGTCCTTGACTCTCTTTATGCAGAGCACGGGCCCGAAGATTTCGCGGGTGCCGACAGTCATTTCGGGGGTGACGTTATCGAGAATGGTGGGGCCTATATAGAAGCCGTTTTCGTAGCCGGGCACTTTGACATTCCTGCCGTCGAGCACGAGCTTCGCGCCCTCTTCTATGCCTTTGTTTATCCAGTCAAGCACGCTCTTTTTGTGCTCAGCGGAAACAACGGGGCCGAGCTGGCTGTCTTTCTCATAAGCGGGGCCGATTTTGAGCTCCCTCGCGAATTTCACAAGGTAACCGATAAGCTCATCCGCTATGCTCTCCTGAGCTACGATAACGGGCAGGGCCATGCAGCGCTCGCCCGCGCAGCCGAATGAGGAGTTGATGATGCCTCTTGCGCTTCTCTCGAGAGCTGCGTCCTCAAGCACAAGGCCGTGGTTCTTGGCCTCGCACAGGCACTGCACTCTCTTGCCGTTGGAAGCGGCTCTTGAATAAATGTGAAGACCGACAGAGGTGGAGCCGACAAAGGTGATGCCCCTGACATCGGGATGGTCAAGCAGCTGGTCTGCCTCTACCCTTGAGCAGGTCACGATATTCACAACGCCGTCGGGAAGGCCGGCCTCCTGCCAGAGCTCCGCAATGCGCATGCAGGTCATGGGAGTCATTGAAGCGGCTTTGATAACTATGGTGTTGCCGCAGGCGATGCACATCGGAGTCATCCAGCCCATGGGAATCATACCGGGGAAGTTGAAAGGAGCGATGCCGGCAAAAACGCCGACGGGCTCTCTGTAAAGTGTGGTGTCATAGCCGGAGGAAGTGTCGCGTATGCTCTCGCCCATAAGCAGCGAGGGGGCGGAAAGAGCAAGCTCAACAGGCTCTTTGACCTTGAGAATGTCGCCCTTTGCCTCGTTCCATACCTTGCCCTCTTCTTTGGCGCACAGCTCTGTGAGCTCGTCCATATGGGCAACGAGAAGGTCGCGGAAATCATAGATAATCTGCACTCTCTTCATAACGGGGGTGTTGCTCCATGCGGGGAACGCCTTTTTGGCGCACTCGACTGCATAGTCAACCTCCTCTTTGGTGCAGCACGGAGTCTGAGCGATAACTTCGCCGGTGGACGGATTATAAACATCCATATACTTTTCGGTCTTGGAATCAAGCCACTGACCGCCGGCAAAGTACTGAAGCTTCTTAACGGACATATCAACCACTATCCTTTGCTTTCATAGATTTCACATACAAATCTGCGTTTGTCGCGGGCTGAAAATGCAAAAGGGTGCACTACTCCCGCAGTTTATCTGCTACATTATAATATATAGTTTTTATTTTGTCAATAGCTTTTGTCAACATATTGTGTTTTTTTATTTCGATTTCACTATGTTTAGTCGCGGGCATCTGTATATTGTGGGGGGAGAAAAAGTGAACCGGGTATGCCCGCCGCGGAATCCGTAACCCTTCGGTCCGCTTTGCCCGCGGCTGCGGCAGCGCGAAAAAAAGAACCGCGCGGGCGGTTCTTTTTGCTGTATGTTTATATTTCACGGCGCAGCTCCACTACCTTGCCGAAAAAGGTTACGGGCAGCTTAGCGACCTGCTCGCGCGTATAAAAAATGGAATTATACTCCGGATTCTCCGCCATAAGCAGGATGCCGTTTTTGAGCACTTTGAGACGCTTGAGGGTTGAGTTTTCGCCCGCCTCCATGGCAACGACGATATCGTTATCCTCCGCCTGGCTCTGAATGCGCACTATGAGCGTGTCGCCGCTCTGAAACATCGGGTACATACTCTGACCCTTGACCGTCAGCCCGCAGTATTCTCCGCGCCTTGCGAGCTCCGGCGAAATAGCCACAAACTCGCACACATCCTCATCCTCTATGAATGTCATTTCGCCGGCCTGAACGAAACCCTTGACCGGTATCATTACCGGGTCGTCCGGGGCATCAAGCCCTAAAATAGCGCCTATGGAGCAGTGAAAAATCTGGCTGAGCGCTATGAGCATATCGGTGTCCGGGTTGGTTCTGCCTTTTTCCCACTGGCTGATAGCCGTCTGATGTACGCCGCAAAGCTCGGCAAGCTCAAGCTGCGAGAGATTGGCTTTTTTTCTTAAAAGTCTGATGTTGTTCATTGTATTCCTCCGTTCGGATAAGAGCGTAAATATTGCTCCGTGTGGGGGACGGTCTTCTGCTTAAAAAATTTCAGACACTATTATTCACTGTGTATTATGAGGCATTCTATTAAAAAAGTCAAGCTTTTTCGCCAAAAAATTATTTTTCCTATTGACAAACCGATTTTTCGGGACTAAAATTATTAGCAGTGCTCGTATTTTTGACACAGAAACGGGGTGATTTAATGACAATTACTATTGAAAGTGCTGAAGCCGATATATCCCTGCCCTCCGAAAAAGAGATAAGAAACGCGGTGGGAATCTGCTGCGGCAGATGCTGCCGCGCCTGCGAAACGCCGGTTGAATACGCCTGGAGAAAGCGCGCTCTCGACCTCGCATATCTCATTGGGCTCGCCGTGCAGAGAGAGCTGACGGAAAAGGAGCGGGAGTATGTGAGGGCCGTATTCTACGATGGCAAAACACAGAGCGAGGTGTCGGCCGAAAAGGGCGTTTCACCCGCCGCGGTGAGCGCCGCGCTTTCAAAGGCAAAGCAAAAACTGAAAAAAGCGCTGGACTATGTGATAATCTATCAGAATGAGCTTGAGGGCGGCCGGGGCACGGAAGCCCTTCTCAACTACGCCGTTTCGGTGAACGCGGCAAGGCAGAGCGCGGGCGCTTCACCCGGCGAAAAGCTGAAAAATCTGCGCGCTGCAAGGGCCATACCCTCCTCAGTGGCGGCAAAAGCCCTTGGCATTGACCGCGCAAGGCTGCTTGAGATAGAGTCCGGCAGCGCGGAGCCCCTCGCGGCGGAGGTGCTCGGCCTTTGTGAAATATACGGAGTTATAAACTGAAAGGATGATGGTGTGATGAAAGATCTTAAAGAACTTGCGGGGGATTACTTTTTTTCGGCGGATGTCGTGTCGCAGAGGATTGCGGACAGACGCGCCAGACTCAGGACGCTTAAAAAGAACAGCCGTGAAGCGGGCATACTGCGCGATGAGCTGAATATACTCTACCGCGAGCGCAGAGATACGCTCGAAACGGCGGACAGACTTATGAACTATTACGGGGGTGGAAAATATGCTCAGCTACATTGAGGGCACGGTCGGAGAGCTCAGGGAGCTCACGTTTGAAAACTCCGGCGGCTATATGGGCGAAAACCGCGCCTGCGGGCTGAAAATCCGCCTTGACAGCAGCGATATGCAGGGGGCGGACAGATACTATGTAAGCTTCGAGCCATACCCCGGCAAAACAATTATATCAAATGAAATAAGCGGCAATAACTGCGAGCCGGCCTACATCGACTCGGATTACATATACTGCCCGCTCACCTCGGAGCTCACCGCGAGCGGGAGCCTCGGTGTGCAGGTGAGCGCGGTATTCACAGGCGGCAGCGCCGATATAACGGTAAAGTCGAGCGTTTCGCGCATATTTTTCGGCTTTTCACTCTCCCCCGAGGCGGGGCCGATGGACGGCGGATATGAAAGCATATTTGAGAAGCTCGGCAGGATAGAGGAAAAGCTCGGCAGGATTGAAGACACGCTATGCTCGGCAGATTACGGATACATAACTGCAGCGGTGTGCGCCTGCCTTCTCGGCGGAAGCGGCGGCGCGCCCGTCTTTTTCCCGTCCTCCCGCGATGAGGCGGCGCGGGTTACGGAGGAAATACTTGAGGGCATAACGGGCGATGAGGATATCCTCGCCTATGTGGCCGCACCCGCGGGAGAGGGCGGCAGTGCCTGCCTGATAAGAGTCGCGTCCCACGGCGGCTCCGGAGTTATTACTGAATTTGAAGGAAAGGATTTGCTTGAATTTATGAAACAGGAGGCAGATATATGAGCAGAGAAACAGTTATATCCGTCGGGCACGGCAAAAATCAGGCGGGCAAATACGACCCGGGCGCCGTGAGCGGCGATAAGAAATATCACGAGCACCGCATCGCCGGGCGCATAGCGAAATACGCCTCGGACTATCTGCAGTGCGACCTTATCAATTACGACGGCAGCAGAAACCTGCCCGAGAGAATAAAGGATGTGAACGCCGGAGATTACGGCTTCGCGGCGGAAATCCACCTGAACGCCGGCGGCGGCACAGGCACGGAAACGTTTTATTACCACGGCTCCCCCACAGGCAGGAGAGCGGCTGACGAAATCTGCCGCAACGTGAGCGCCGCGCTTAATGTCAGAGACAGGGGCGCAAAAACCCGCCTTAACGCGCAGGGTAAAGATTATTTCGGCTTCATAAGGCAGACAAAACCATGCGCGGTGCTGGTGGAGTCGGTGTTTATTGACTGCGGCAGTGATCTTGATAAGGTCAAAACGGAGCAGGGCGCAAAAACCTGCGGCGAAGCGATAGCAAAAGGGATTGAAAACGCCCTGGCGGAAAACACGCGCTATGAGGTGGCTGAGCGCGCCGTTTGCGTGAGAAGCGGTGCGGGAGAGGAGTTCCCCGTCAGGCGCCGCCTTCTTAAGGGCGAAAAATTCACCGTGACCGTAACGGCAAAGCGCGGCAGATGGGGCAAGCTTGACGACGGGAGCGGCTGGGTGAACCTTGAGAGCGGATGCCGGAGAGTGAAGAAATGAGCTATGATATTCTTTTTTCCTTCCTCGGCTCGGCGATAGGCTGCGTTGCGGGAATACTCGCAAGCCAGAAGCTCACAAACTTCCGCCTTGAACAGCTTGAGGAAAAGGTAAACCGCCACAACAATCTCGTGGAGAGAATGACGGTAAATGAATTCAAAATACAGAATCTGGAGGAGAAACTGAGTGAACTTTAAAGATGTCAGCGCAGGCACCTGGGCGCGTCTTGCCCTGCTGATTGCCGCCCTCGTAAACACCGCGTTTGCCTCATTCGGCGTGAAACCCCTTACCTTTCTCGGGGAATGGAGCGACACGGCAGGCATAATAATCACCGTTGCCGCCGCCCTTGCCGCCTACTGGAAAAACAATTCTTTCACACTTGCGGCGCAGAAGGCGGACGAGATTATGGAGGAGCTGAAAAAAATACCGCGAAAAAACTGAAAAAGTTTCAGAAAAGGTGAAACATTTTTTTCTTTTTCTCATACATATATATGAAAACTCTTTTTGAGCCGGAGGAAGAAAAAATGACAGCCCTTATATGCGGAGTTACGGCAATACTTGTGGGAATTTTCGTTTATACAGAACTTCCCGAATAAATAAGTATATAGAAATAAATAAAAAAACACTTTACAAACTGTATTTCCTGTGCTATAATGCCGTTTGCAATCTGCCTCTGTCCCGGTCCGGGGGGTATGCCTCATTGAGGATTTCACCTGCCCCGCACTGAGAAGAAGGCAAATAATCA
Organism: Clostridiaceae bacterium; assembly: GCA_016282855.1. Taxonomy (GTDB): domain Bacteria; phylum Bacillota; class Clostridia; order Oscillospirales; family Acutalibacteraceae; genus CAG-177. The sequence goes on from JAEELT010000122.1 coordinate 18,158, forward strand.
AACGAGGTGAAAAAAATGACACAGGAAGAAAAACAGGCAATAATCAAAGAATATGCAGCACACGAGGGCGACACAGGTTCACCCGAGGTTCAGATCGCTGTTCTCACCAAGAGAATCAACGACCTCAACGAGCATCTCAAGATCCATAAGAAGGATAATCACAGCCGCAGAGGCCTCCTTAAGATGGTCGGTCACAGAAGAAACCTCCTTGCATACCTTCAGAAGGTAGATATTGAGCGTTACCGTTCAATCGTTGCAAGACTCGGTCTGCGTAAATAATCACGCAAACAATGCAGGCAGAAAGCTTATTTCTGCCTGCATTTTCCCGTATTTAAAAGGGAAAAGCAATCCGCGGGTATGCCCGGATATGTTAGCAATGAATCGAGGGTAAAAGCCCTGATTTTTACTCCGGATTTATTGCTAAACGCCGGCATTACCCGTTGAAATAAAAAGAAACGAGGTAAAAAAATGTTTTTTGAAGCTTTCAAAAAATACGAAACAGAAATCGCCGGCAGACCCTTCGTGGTAGAGGTCGGCAAAATGGCTCAGCTCGCGGGCGGCTCCTGCCTTGTCCGCTACGGCGAAACCAACGTGCTCTGCACCGCGACCATGGCAGACAAGCCCCGCGAAGGCGTTGACTTCTTCCCTCTCTCTGTTGATTATGAGGAGAAGCTCTACTCTGTGGGCAGGATTCCCGGCTCATTTCAGCGCCGTGAAGGCAGGGCAAGCGAAAAGGCTACCCTCGCCTCCAGAGTTATTGACAGACCCATCCGTCCCCTCTTCCCCAAGGATATGAGAAATGACGTGGGTGTTGTTGCCACCGTTATGTCTGTTGACCCCGACTGCGAGCCCGGCATCACCGCCATGCTCGGCGTTTCCATAGCGATTTCAATCTCCGAAATTCCCTGGGACGGTCCCATTTCGGGCGTGGTTGTAGGCCTTGTTGACGGTCAGTATGTAATCAACCCCACTCTCGAGCAGAGAGCAAAGAGCGACATGTATGTTACCGTTGCCTCCACAAGCGACCTTGTTGCCATGATAGAGGCAGGCGCCAACGAAGTGAGCAACGACGACATGTATGAAGGCATTATGTTTGCCCACAAAGAAAATCAGAAGATAGTTGAGTTTATCAACAACATCAAAGCTGAAGTCGGCAAGACAAAGGTTGATTTCCCCTCAAACGATCCCGACCCCGAGATGTACGAGGCAATCAAGGACTTCGCCATTGAGGATATCCGCCTCGCGCTCGATACCGACGACAAGAGAATCCGCGACGAGAGACTCAGGCCCGTATATGAAAAGGTGCACGAGAAGTTTGACGAGGTTTACCCCGAGATGGAAACAAAAATCGAGGAGTGCCTCTACAAAGTGCAGAAATATGTTGTGCGCCGCTGGCTCCTTGATGACGGCAAGCGTGTTGACGGCAGAGGCATAAACGAAATCAGACCCCTCAACGCCGAGATTGACCTGCTTGACAGAGTTCACGGCTCCGGCATGTTCACAAGAGGTCAGACCCAGGTGCTTTCAATCACCACACTCGGCCCGATGAGCGACGCTCAGACTCTTGACGGCCTTGATGAGGAAGACAGCAAGAGATATATCCACCACTATAATTTCCCCTCTTATTCCGTAGGCGAAACCAAGCCCTCAAGAGGCCCCGGCAGGCGTGAAATCGGCCACGGCGCTCTCGCTGAGAGATCCCTCATTCCCGTTCTTCCGAGCGTTGAGGAATTCCCCTACACAATAAGAGTTGTTTCCGAGGTTCTTTCCTCAAACGGCTCCACCTCACAGGGCTCCGTGTGCGGCTCCACCCTTTCGCTTATGGCGGCAGGCGTGCCCATCAAAGCCCCCGTTGCAGGTATCTCCTGCGGCCTTATCACTGAAGGTGAGCGCTTCATGACTATGGTTGACATCCAGGGTCTTGAAGACTTTTTCGGCGATATGGACTTCAAGGTTGCCGGCACAAAGAAAGGCATAACCTCCATTCAGATGGACCTCAAGGTGCACGGCCTCACTCCCGCGATTATCAGAGAGGCTCTTGACAAGACCTACAAGGCCCGCTGCTACATTCTGGACGAAATAATGGCTCCCGTGATTTCCGAGCCCCGCAAGGAGCTCTCCAAGTGGGCACCCAAGATGGTCACCACCAAGATTGACCCGGAGAAAATCGGCGACGTTATCGGCAAGCAGGGCAAGGTTATTCAGAAGATTCAGGCTGAGTGCGACTGTAAGATTGACATTGAAGAAGACGGCAGCGTATTCATCTCTTGCACCGACCTTGAACAGGCTAACAGAGCAAAATTCATCGTTGAGACAATCGCAAATGACCCTGAAGAGGGCGCAATATACAAGGGTGTTGTTACCCGCCTGATGAGCTTCGGCGCTTTCGTTGAAATTGCCCCCGGCAAAGAGGGTATGGTGCACATCAGCCAGCTCGACGTGAAGAGAGTTGAGAAGGTTGAGGACTGCGTGAATGTGGGCGATGAAATCATAGTCAAGGTTCTTCCCAAGGATGACCAGGGCAGGCTGAATTTCTCACGCCGCGATGCTCTCATCGAGGTTGAGGGTCTCGTGCCCGAAAATGATCCCGCTCCCCGCAGAGAGTTCAGAGGTAACAAGGGCAACAGAAGGCCCGGCAGACACAACGGTTAATTAAACTATGAGAGTTATATTTAAAGGGATTCTCTCCCTGTTTATGAGCATAAGCACTTTCTTCGGCTCGGTATTCGGCTCAATCGGCGGTACACCCTACACCAAGGGCAATCAGCTTGATATGAGCAAGTTCACTCTTGTTTGGGAAGATAACTTCGACGGCACAGAGCTCGATATGGACAAGTGGGGCTACTCCTGGTGGATAACCGAGCGCAAGGGCGGCTACTGGCACGAGGATATGGTCAGCGTAAAGGACGGTAATCTCATTATTTCCGCCGAATACAAAGATGAACCCATGCCCTACACTTACCCTGAATATGACTGGGTAAAGCCATACAAGCCCGGTTGGTACACAGGCGTTATCACCACCAGAGACAAATATCTGCAGACCTACGGCTACTTTGAGGTAAGGTGCATTCTTCCCGCCGCCACAGGCCTCTGGAGCGCGTTCTGGATGATGAACGATGACGGCGTTTACAATGTTGACGGCTCCGGCAGGGACGGCACCGAGATAGATATTTTTGAATCGTTCTATTACAAGGACTACGCGTTCGGCGGCGATTATATCTCCACCGGCATTCACTACGACGGCTACGGTGAGGGCCATAAGGGCGACTCCATAGGCAAGCAATATATTGAAAACGACCCGTACAATGAGTACAACACCTACGGAGTTGAGTGGAACGAGGATGAATACATCTTCTACATAAACGGCAAAGAAACCGGCCGCCTCGGCAAGGGTGACACCTCTCAGAATCCCGAATACCTGCTGCTCTCTGTTGAGTTTGCCGGCGAAAACGGCGTGCAGAACTCCGACAGACACGGCACGGGCGAAATCAGCAAAACTCCCGCTGAGAACTGGCCGGCAGAATACAAAGTGGATTATGTAAGATGCTACCAATATAACGATAAGCTGCCGACCGGCGCATAAAAATGACAGTGTAAAAATGAAGCACAGGTTTAAACCCTGTGCTTCTCTTTTTTTGTTCAAGACGGTTTAGATGTTGACAGATTATAAATAATATGATATACATAGATTAGCAAGGCATAGATTTACAATGTATGCTCAAAGGCAACGGAGGTCTGTTATGAAAATCAATAAAGAGCTCACAAAAGGAAGCACCGCAATGCTTGTGCTCAGTGTTATTTCAAGACGCGATATGTACGGTTATCAGATTATAAAGGTAATCGGAATGAGCAGCGACTCAGTTTTTGAAATGAATGAGGGCACACTCTACCCCATTCTTCACGCGCTTGAAGCGGATAAGTGCCTTGAATCCTATTGGTGCGAGGCCGAGGGCAGACGCAGGAAGTATTATAAGATTACCGACAAAGGTCTTAAACAGTTAGCTGAAAAAGAAAAAGAATGGAAAGAATTCTCAACTGCCGTGGGTAAGGTCCTCGGAGGTGCTGAACTTGTCGGAGCGTAAGTTTGATGGGATTCTCGAGTATCTCTGCGGGGATATTGCTTTTAAAAGCGAGCGCAGGGATGCTATGGATGAGTTATATGATCATCTAATGAAAAAATATGAAACTAACCTTGCCTGCGGTATGACCGAAGACGAGGCGGAAGATGATGCTGTCAATCAGCTCGGGGATTTAGATATTGTTAAAGAGAATCTTATGAAGATTCACAGAAACAACCCCGGTATGCTTTTTGTAAACTCATTCAGCAATTTATCTATTATGGGTTACCTTGCGTTACTGGTTCTTTCAACGCCAATTGCTAATTTATCAGAGCGATTTTGGCAATTGATGCTGACCCTTGCGATAGGTTCAATTGTATGGGGTTCGGTTAGCATAAGAAATGTCAGCAAATACTTTCATATCGTCTCAGCGTCGGCGCTTGTTTTTTCTGTAACACTGGTTTTGTGTTATTCAACAATGCTTTTTGATGAATCAACA
>JAEELT010000123.1 GCA_016282855.1 Clostridiaceae bacterium
CCGGGCTTGAATTTATAAGCGCCGTGGCTTGTGCCGATGGCAATGGCGAGAGAATCAACGCCGGTGCGTGTAACAAAATCATAAACCTCTTCGGGTCTTGTGTATGAGGAATCCTCAGCTGAAACCTTGACGTCATCCTCTACGCCGGCAAGACGGCCGAGCTCGCCCTCAACAACAACACCGTGTGCGTGAGCATAATCAACAACCTGCTTGGTGAGAGCAACGTTTTCTTCGTAAGGCAGATGTGAGCCGTCTATCATAACGGAGGTAAAGCCGCCGTCGATGCAGGCCTTGCAGGTTTCAAAATCGGGGCCGTGGTCAAGGTGAAGGGCAATGGGAAGACCCGTGGTCTCAACAGCAGCCTCAACGAGCTTAACAAGATATGTGTGGTTTGCGTATGCTCTTGCGCCCTTTGACACCTGAAGAATAAGGGGAGCGTTGAGCTTCTGCGCCGCCTGCACGATACCCTGGATAATCTCCATGTTGTTTACGTTGAACGCGCCTACGGCATAGCCGCCCTTGTAGGCATCCTCAAACATTTTCTTTGTGGTTACTAATGGCATAATATATCTCCTTTTGGTTTATTTCACGGCAAATTATATCAAAAATGAAAAATTTGTCAACTGCTCAGGTTATTATTTCAAGCGGAATTCCGCCTTTTTCCATAGATTCATCGGCAAGGAAGACCGCCAGGTGGCTCAGAAGTGAACCATCTATGGACGTGCAGGAAACAGAAGTCTTTTCGCCCTTGCAGTAAGCAACGAAATCCTCAACAAGCTTAAGATCTCCGCCGCCGTGATTTTCGTGCTCGGAAACGGTGATTTCGGTATCGTCCTTTTCGCAGCCCGGGTCGGGATTGATAATGGAAACGGTAAGCCTGCCTTCCTCAAAATCCCCGTAAATCATGCCCTTGGTCCCTGTTACTGAAATCTTCCTTGTGCCGGTGGCGGCGCCGCCTATCATACTGTGGCTGCCGGTCGCTCCGTTTTCAAAAAGAATATTGACGCTCTGATGGTCAACTATATTATTGTCGCTCTTGTAAATACATCTGCCGTAGGGGCTCGTCCTGAGAAGTTCGCGCCTGTCCTCATCTGTCGGATTTTCTATATTCTCAAGCTTATCCCAGACATATACCACCCAGCGGTCAGGATGATCGAGATACAGCCTTTTTGCGGAATAGACGCAGGTGTCAACATAAGGGCAGTCAACAAGGCAGTATGTGCCCGAGCCTTCGGGGGCATTCTCCGGGCGGTACTGTATGCAGCTGCCGAAGCTGGAAATGAACTTCGGTTTTGTTTCGCTCATAAGCCAGGTGATGATGTCAATATCGTGGCAGCACTTGGCAAGCAGCATAGTGCTGTGGCATCTGTCGGAGTTGTTCCATTTGCCGCGGACATAGCTTGTGGACATATGATGATAGCTCACATACTCCGCACTGTGTATGTCAATCACGCTCCCGATTGCGCCGGAAAGCATAATTTCTTTTATCTTGCGGTAAAAACCTGCGTAGCGAAGCACAAAGCAGACCATAACCTTTCTGCCGGTCCTCACGGCGGTATCCGCAAGAAGGCGCGCTTCGCGCTCGTTTACTGCAAAGGGCTTTTCGAGCAGCACATCGTAGCCGGCCTCAAGCAGAGGCAGGGTTGTTTCAACATGAATATGATCCATCGTGCCGTTGATAACGGCATCAGCAAATTTCGGAGCTTCGGAAAGAGCAAGAGCGTCTCTGAAGCAGTGCTCCGGCGGAATTGAAAACCGCTTCGCTATCATGTTTCTGCGGCTCTCGTCAGGCTCCGCCACCCCGACTATCTGCATTCTGTCTTTATTCAGTTGGGCATATTCGGCATAGGTGAGGCTTCTGTGACCGCCGCCTACGATTATGACCCTGAGAGGTCCGCTTTCCATAAAACCACCTGCAATCAAACGCAAATCCTTTTACGCATTATATTATAATGCGTGCGCAAATTCAATAGTAAAATATAATTTTTATAAAATGTTGCATTTGGAATGCACTTGGGATATAATTATTTTATCTATAAAATTAATGAGGTAAGCGATGAAAACGGAAATCGTAAACATAGATAACGCCGCGGAGCTTGACGCTTTCACGGCTGAGCATAAAAACGGTCATTTTATGCAGACTTCGCTCTGGGGCAGAGTAAAAGATGACTGGGGCTGGTTCGGCGTAATATGCAGAAATGACGGCGGAGAAATCACGGGCACGCTCGCCGTGCTTGTCAGAAAAATATCCGGTCTCCCCTACCATATGATGTACGCTCCGAGAGGCCCCGTTTGCGACTTTGACGACAGGGATACATTCCGCTCTCTTATCGGCGCCGCAAAAGCCGAGGGCAAAAAGCTGAAGGCTTATGAGCTTAAGATAGACAAGGATGTGCCCGCCTGCGACGAGGTTTATAAGGGCATAGCCCGCGATGAGGGCTTCCTGATAAGGAAGCACGCCGACGGCCTTGACGGCTTTCAGTGCTGCATAGTAAACAGGATAAATATTGACGGGCGCAGCGAGGATGAGGTTTTTGCCTCATTTCACTCAAAGCACCGCTACAATAAAAGAGTTGCCGAGAAGCATAATGTTGAAGTGAGAATCTGCGGCAGCGAAATGAAAGAGGAATTCTTTAAAATAATGAAGGTGACGGGCGAAAGAGACAATTTTGCAATACGTTCCGCCGATTATTTCGGAAAAATTCTCGACACCTTCGGAGAAAACGCGAGACTCTATATGGCATTTTATGAGGGGCAGCCCATTGCAGGCGCTCTCGCCGTGCTGTGGGGAAACAAGGTGTGGTATTTTTACGGCGCCTCCCTTTCGTCGCACAGAAATGTTATGCCGAATCACCTGCTTCAGTGGGAAATGATAAAGTGGGCAATAGAGTCCGGCTGCGACATCTATGACTTCAGAGGAATCAAATGCCTTGATGAGGGCGACGGTCTTTACCGCTTCAAGAAAGGCTTCGGCGGAGAGTTCATTGAGTTTGCGGGTGAAATGGATCTTATCCTTAAACCCGCGGCCGCGAAAATAGTGGAAGCAAGTCAGGAAATCATAAAAAAGATAAAATAAAACAATCGGGGTGCTGTTATGATTAAAGTTACGGTCTGGAATGAAGCTGTTCACGAGAAATTCAGCAGAGAAGTTGCGCGGGTATATCCCGACGGAATACACGGCTGTATAAAGGATTTTCTCAGCCTTGATGATGAAATCGAGGTGCGCACCGCCACTCTCGGAATGAAAGAATGCGGGCTGCCCGATCAGGTGCTTGAAGACACCGATGTGCTTATCTGGTGGGGCCATATGGCTCACGGGAAAGTGCCCGACAAGCTTGTAGATAAAATTTATGACCGTGTGCTCAGAGGTATGGGCCTTATTGTGCTTCACTCCGGGCACCACTCAAAGATATTCAAAAAGCTTATGGGTACCACCTGCAATCTCAGCTGGAGAGAGGGCGACAGAGAGAGACTGTGGCTCGTTAACCCCTCACACCCGATTGCCCGCGGTGTTGATCCCTGCTTTGAGCTTGATGTGGAAGAAATGTACGGCGAGAGATTTGATATTCCCGAGCCGGATCAGCTGATTTTCCTCGGATGGTTTGCGGGCGGAGAAGTTTTCCGTTCAGGCTGCTGCTGGCAGAAGGGCCTTGGCAGAGTGTTCTATTTCCAGCCCGGTCACGAGAGCAACCCCACATATCACAACGAGAACGTGCAGAAAGTCATTACAAACGCCGTGCACTGGGTTTACCCCGCAAACGGCATTGCCGAAAAGCTTGAGTGCCCCCACATAAAAAAATCCCCGGAGGAAATATACAAGGAGCGCAATAATGGATAAGCTGAAAATAAAAAAGCTCAGAGAAAACGCCCGCATACCTTTCAGGGCCACAAGCGGCAGCGCCGGAATGGATCTTTACGCCTGCATAGACGAGCCCGTCACGCTTGAAGGCGGCTGTAAAGCGGTTATACCCACAGGCATAGCGATTGAGCTTCCCTCCCCCGATCTCGGCGCTTTTGTATTTGCGCGCAGCGGCCTTGCCATAAAACACGGCATAGGGCTGCTGAACTCCGTTGGAGTGATTGACAGCGACTACAGAGGCGAAATATGCGTGGGAATAATAAACCAGCTTAAAGAGGCCTACACAATAACACCCGGTGAAAGAATCGCCCAGCTTGTGATTATGCCCGTTTCGCTTATCGAAGCGGTGGAAACCGATGAGCTCGGCAGCACCGAGAGAGGAGAAGGCGGATTCGGTTCCACCGGTAAACAATAATGAGAAAGCTTCGCGGTTTTTCCGCTCTGATGCTGGCGGTTATTATAGCCTTTGCCGCTGTAATCCCGGTATTTGCCGGGGAGGCAGATACATTTAAGCCCTATGAAGACAGCCGTTTCTTCAGCAAAGGCGACTACAGCATACACTACCGGATTATTCCTGCCAAAGGTAATATGAAAGGCAGGATACTGATGCTTCACGGCTTTATGTGCAGCACATATTCCTGGCGCAATATGGCCGCCGAGATGAGCGGGCGCGGCTATGAATGCGTGCTTGCCGACCTGCCGGATTTCGGCTTCAGCACAAGAGAAACAAAAGACACCGATATCATCCCCCGCGAGGAGCTTATGATTGCCCTTATGAAAAGCATAGCTCCTGCCGAGAGCTGGATAGTGGCCGGTCACTCAATGGGCGGCGGAGTAGCCGTGAACATTGCCTGCATGACAAAAATCAAGGCTCTGCTGCTTTACTGCCCCTGCCCGCAGGATGAGTTTCCCGCTTGGGCTGAAAAGATTGTCAGATCATCCGTTACGGAAAACACTATGGATGTGTTTTTCAGAGCCGGCTCAAAGCTCAGCCCCGTAATAAGAGGGGTGGTTTTCGCCGCGACCGCGGACCTTGATTTTGCCATGAATTATGACCTTCACGGCGTAACCGACCCCCTGCTTTACGAGGGCTTCGGCAAAGGCATGTGCGAAATGATGTACAATGTGAAAGCCACAGACCTTGAAAGCGCAAAATCGCTGAAAATACCCGTGCTGCTCTGTCAGGCGGATAAAGATATAATCCTTAACAAAAACCAGAAATCGGCAATGAACGATACATTCCCCGACGCATATAAATATACCGTTGCCGGCGGCGGGCATCAGTGCATAGAAAACAGAAGCGCTGAGCTGGCGGAAGTCACGGCGGATTTCCTCGGCGCCCGTAATATGTAACAGGAGAATCAATGGCGCAGGCTGTAATAAAAAAAGCAAACCGGATAGCAAGTGCTTTGGCTAAGGCGGATAAGAAACTGCCTTGGCTTAAGTATTTTGTTTTCCTTTACGCTTACCTGCTGGTTTATTCAATTTCCATAGTCTGCCACGGGCACATGTGGAAGCTTGACGAAGCGTGCTATACATATCATTTAGCTGACTTTGATTTCGGCTTCTGCACGAGGCTGCTGCTCGGCGCAGTATTCAGACTCATTTTCGGCAACCCCTCATTCAATGAAGTTTATGTGACCGAATCGGTTCTTATAGTAACGGCTTATGCAGTTATCTGCGGCCTGCTCTCGCGCCTGCTTGTAAGTCTCGGTGACTCAAAAACAAGATTTGCCTTTCTCACTTTGTGCATATTCTTTCTTTCGGGCCCGACCTCCTTCGGAGGCTTTGTCAACCAGCTCGGTATGCTCGACGCGCACTGGCTATATCTTTCGCTGGTGTTCCTGCTTGTGCTTGAAACAAAATATCTCAAGTATATTACACCCGCGCTTGTTTTCCTTATGATTATGATTCATTACGCGTCAATGGTCACATATATCATTTTCTGCTGTATGGTGCTTCTCTACAGAATAACCATTGAGCAGAGCAAAGCAGGCAAAAGGCAGTATGCCGCAATATTTGCCCTTACAGTCTTCGTGGCAATAGTTTCTTTTGTTTATTTTCAGATTTTTGAAGAGACAAATGTCAGGGTTACTATGGAGGAAATGGACAGGGAACTGATTGCAAGAGCTTACCCGCATACAAAGGATGCTGCTTCTCTGAGGTTTTATAATTTTGCCTTCTTCAGAGATGAAATGATGCACCACGGAAGCGAATACGGAGTTTATCTGCCGTATGAGGCCGTTCCCACAGTCAACCTTCCCCTGCCCGAACCGGTTAATAAAATCATAAATATGATTGTCTCGCAGGCTTTTGTGAACTTCAATGTAGAAAAAGAAAAGATACTTAAAGCCTTTTACATACCTTATCTTCTGCTTTGCTCTCTCCCCCTGATTGCAGTTGTTTACCGGATAAGAATAAAACTGTTCAGGGCCGAAAAAAACAGGCTGAAAAAGTTCTGCCATTTTCTTGCTCTCGTTCAGTACCCGTTCTGCGCGGTATCCGGCCTGCTGTTTTCAAATGACGTCACGCGTTTTCTTATTCACGCCTATGTCATATTGTTGGCATATCTGCTTTATAACGCTTACAGGGAAGAGAATGTAAGGCTCGCGATTAAAGAAGCTTTTTACAGACTCGACAAACGCATGGTCTGCGCATATTTATTTGTATTTATGCTCGCTACCGCGGATACATATGTTTAAGGGGGTGCCTGACTTGAAGTATATCAGAAACGCTCTCTTTCTCGCCTTTATTACGGCTTTGACCATGGCGAGACCGTGGTTTAATTATTACCATCACGCTTCCCTGAACGGGTTTTATGATCACATAACATATTTCGGAGCATTCGGCTACTTCATGATATGCGCCGGCTTCAGAAAGAGCCCTCTTTCCGTTGCCGCTCTTGTGTGCACAGCTGCAGCTGCGGCTGTGTGGGATTCTTCCTTCGCTTTTCTGTTTTTCCCCGTGTACATAAACCTGTTTTTTATCATCAAATCATTTGAAAAACAAGAGGCGAAAG
>JAEELT010000124.1 GCA_016282855.1 Clostridiaceae bacterium
ATAACTTCACAGCCGTCTATGCTAATATTTCTGTATGCCTTAGAAATATCCATCATCTCGGTAAAACCTGTCATATCGAAAACTTCATAGACATCAGATGATACATTGATTATTTTTGTCGAATTATTCTGTTTCTTAAGTCTGAGGATTACGCGCAGACCGGCACTCGAAATATATTCAAGCTCAGATGCATCTATAACCAAAATGCCGTTAAAATCCTGAAGTGCCGGCATAAGCTCTTTCTCGGCCTCGGCGGAATTAGATGAATCAATTCGGCCTTTAATAAAAACGGTTTTTGTATCAGCGGCAGAATCAAACTTTAAATCAATCATATTAATTCTCCTGAGTCGGTTTATCAGTCCGGAATAACCGGAGTCCAGTATTCATTATTATATATATCGGTAATCAGATAGGTAGCGGAGCAGTTATCTTCATCTACCGTAACATTGGATATTACATGATCCCCGTTATAAATGAGCTCATCACCGAGCCTGTAACTGTCAAGGTACTCGCCTTCATAAGAATAGAAATCGCAAACGAATTCAATTTTATCGCCCTCGTTGAGTTTTTCCATTCCTTTGGCTACAGTATCGGTTTCTCCGTTAACATAATCGGTTCTCGCTCCGGCAATGTAACCGCGCGGATGTGCATTATCAAATACAAGAATAAGATTCGCTCTCTCGCCGTTAAGAAGAACGGGGACTCTGCCGGTAATAGTGTAATTCGTTCCGTCATCAAAAGTATCAATATAATAATAAGGAACAGGCTGATTGTCAATTGCAATCCATGTGCCGTCAAAGTCGCTTATCAGCTCGCCGTTATCGGAAATCTTATAAACATTATCAAGGCCCATATCAATGTATCCTTCGCCGTCATCATAGAATACATTGAGACAAAGCGAATGAATCTGGCTCCACTGTTCATCGCTGATTGCAATGCGTTTTTCACCGTCAGCTTCTTTCCATTCCCACTCATCCGTAACAAGCTGGTTTTCATTAATAACCTCGGCTGCTCTGTCAACATTGAAATTGTTTCCGAGAAGAGCTCCGGCAATGCTCATAAGACCTCCCAGACCGCCGGAAGATGACGGAGCGGAAGCAACGGGAGCTCCGGATGATGATGCCGAACCGAGGAAACCTGAAAGAAGATCGGCAATATCAATCGAAGTGGAAGATGATGAGCCGGTATAGTTCCCGAGAAGTGAAGGAAGCGGAGAAGCCTGGTTTCCGTCATTAGCAACGACCTGACCGGAAAGCTCAAGACTGGCAAAAGAACGGATACACTCGGTATAATCACTGTCTAAACCGAGCGACTCATATGCCTTTACTGCGCTCGCAACCCTTGAAGTCTTTTTATAAGGAAAATATATTGCAAGTCCGTAAGCATTAGTTACAGATGAAGAAGTCTTATTATATTTGACTGATTTAAGAAGAGCCTGTGCAAGATTCTTTGCTTTCTCGGTGCCGATATTATAGGCGAGGTGAACAAGATCTATCTGATCGGATTTGCTCGAAACAGCAAACTCGCGTGTCTTTGAGCGCGCATCGGAAATTTTCTTATAATCTTTTCCGTTAATAGCCGATGCTGTTTCATTGGCAAACTGAGCAAATTCCTGAGGAACACTTGCAACAAGTTCGGGCAGATCAATTACGTAAAGCGTGGTCTTCTGACCGGGACAGCGCTGATTGCAGTATGATACAAAATCATCAACAATAATTTTACCCAGTGAAACAGTATCAATCGCAGGATTCTTTGAAAGCTCCGAAAGCCATCTTGTATGATACCAGCCGACACCCGGTTCGGTCTCTTCGGATCCTATAAGATAATCGGCAAAGGGCTCAAGCATAAGAGCATTTTCAAGTGTTCCCATAAGACAGGCATCAAATCCAATAAAATCGAACTTGGTATTTGAAGCCGTGAGAGCATCTTTTATACCCTTAAGAGTCATTGAACCTGCATTGGCATTTCTTTCATCATAACCGAATCCGGAAATCGAGCCTCCGCCGTGATCCCAGAGCACAAGAATGTTTCTGTTAGCAGGATAATTCTTGGTGCAGTAATTAATGAATCTTGTAAGAGTCGCGGGGTTAGTCATTGCCTGTGTCCCGTCATTCTTGACAAGACACGACAGATTGCCGTTTGATATTTTATAAATCTGATTTACCGTATTGCTGATACCGTTTATCTTCCAGCTTTTGCATCCGCCGGTATAGACTATGACATCAACATTGGAATTAAGCGTGGCAGCAGCCATCTCTTTCATATCGGAGCTTGCCATACCGCTTTTTGATTCAAGGTCGGTGCCGCACATATAAACCATAACGGTTGCGTGGTCTCTGGAATCATTATAATAAACAGTCCTCTTATCACGCGCAGATTCCGATACTTCGGTATTGAGTTTACCGGAATTAGACTCGGTAATCCAACCCGAAGAAATGGAAGAATCGGTAAAGCCGCTGAATAGACCCGAAACAGGTGATGAAATATTGTTGGTATTTGAAGGTGTTGCGGTATTACCTCCGCCGAGAATATTGCTCAGCCCGAAACCGCCTCCGAAAAGAAGAGCAATAATAATGGCAAAAATACCGAGCTTGCTTCTTGAACGAGTGGGACCGCCGCCTCCCGTACCTTGAGGAGCGCCTCCCGACGGCGGAGGAGTACCCTCTCCCCTGCCGCTGTAGCCCTGTTCTCTTCCTACTCTGCCGGTGCCGAGACCTTCGCCTCTTCTTTCTATAGGTTTACCTTCGCCGGTAACATATTTTTCTCTGCCTCTGGGTTGCTGTGCCATACAGAAACCTCCCTGTAATAAATCTTGTTTATATTATATTTTTTTCTTTAAAATTAGTCAACATTTTTATTGAAAATTCTTTCTTCACAGTTTATACTGAAATCAATAAATTAAACCGGAGGTTTTACTATGAAAAAAGCACTCGGAAACGCAGAATTCATTATTACGGAATTTACTCCTTTTGTTGAGCTTAATAACCCCTGGGGCACGGCAAGACCCGATCTGTATCAGCATTCAAATCTCACTGCATATGACGGTCTTCCTTTCTTTTACGCCGATTTTGAAACCGGTGATTTCAAAAAGGCCGAAATAATCTTTACATCTCTGGGATGCTGTGACATCTATATCAACGGAGAAAGAATCGGCACCGGTGAAATGAAACCCGGCTGGACCGACTACAACAAAAGAGTTTTATATATGTCTAATGATATTACGGAAAAAATCATTCCCGGTAAAAACAGAATTCTGGCTGTTGTATCTCCCGGATGGTACTGCGGAAGGATAGCCGGAGGAATTTACGGGAACAAAACCCCGTCATTTGCAGCCCGTATTCTTATTGACGGCGAAGAAAAACTCGTTACCGATGAAAAATGGAAATCTTCGGTAGGCGGCGAAACGCGTTTCAGCGATATATGGGACGGTGAATATACCGACGCGAATTATCCTTCATACGCAAAAATGAGTATCCCCGGAACAAGAATTAAAAACTTGAAGAAAACCTCCGTATATAATTACGAAGGTGAGGTCAGCGCTTATATAGGGCCGGAGGTCAGGGTCAGAGAAAGCCTTTCGTTAAAGCCCGGAAAACTGACTGTAACAGACGGCATAAAATATAACGGCACATATTTCGGCGAGGTTAACGAGGCAGACGGTAACGCGCCGCTTCCCCTTATTCTTAAAAAGGGGCAGAAACTTACCGTTGATCTCGGTCAGGAAATCGTCGGAAGACTCAGACTCAGATTCAAATCCGTCAAAGGCTGCGAGTTAGTAATCCGCTATGCTGAATTCTTAAATGACAGCGGAGACCTGAACAGAGGAAATGACGGACCGAAAGGATCG
>JAEELT010000125.1 GCA_016282855.1 Clostridiaceae bacterium
TCTACGACCGGATTAGCTTCTGCGCCATTTGACGCCCTGCGGAGTATCCTCAAGGATTATGCCCATATCTTTGAGCTCATCCCTGATTCTGTCAGCCTCCGCCCAGTTCTTTTCTTTCCTCGCCTGTGTTCTCGCCTCGATGAGGGCATCTATTTCGCTGTCGCTCTTCTCCTCTTTTCTGTTGTAAACGAGACCGAGTACATCCGTAAGTGTGTCAAACACCTTCGCGGCATATTCAACGGTCTGCCTGCTCTGACCCTTGCCGAGCACATTGGAGTTGATGTCTCTCACAAGGTCAAATACGGCGGCTATGCCGTCCGCTGTGTTGAGGTCGTCGTCAAGCGCGGTGTTGAACTGCTCAACTCTCTTTTCAAGCATCGCCTTCACTTCAGCGTCAAGCTCGCCCTCCGGGGCGTTTTTAAGCTCAAAATCAATATTGTCGCGGCAGTTGTAGAGCCTGGTGAGAGCCGCCTTGCACTGCTCGATTATATCAACGCTGTAATTGATGGGGCTTCTGTATGACGAGGAGATGAGCAGATATCTGATGGGCTCGTATCCGTATTTTTCAGCCACCTCGCGCACGGTGAAAAAGTTGCCGAGCGACTTTGACATTTTGACATTGTCAACATTTATGTAGCCGTTGTGCATCCAGTAATTTGCGAAGGGCTTGCCCGTGAAGCATTCGCTCTGGGCAATTTCGTTTTCGTGATGCGGGAAAATAAGGTCGAGGCCGCCGCAGTGAATATCAATGTTTTCGCCGAGGTATCTTATATTCATGGCGGAGCACTCAATGTGCCAGCCGGGTCTGCCCTTGCCCCAGGGTGAATCCCAGTAGGGCTCGCCGGGCTTCGCGCTTTTCCAGAGGGCAAAATCCATGGGGTCTCTCTTTATGTCGCCCACCATTATTCTGGCGCCGGCTTCAAGCTCCTCAAGAGGCTGATGCGAGAGTTTGCCGTATTCGCCGAAGGTTTTGGTGCTGAAATAAACATCGCCGTTCACCTCGTAGGCGTGCCCGTTTTCTATAAGTCCGCTTACGATTTCAATAATCTTGTCTATATTTTCCGTGGCAAGCGGGTGAACCGTGGCGGGCTTGAAATTGAGCCCTTTTGCGTCAACCCAGAATTCTTCAATATACTTCTTGCTGACGGTTTCGTAATCGGTGCCTTCCTCGTTTGCGCGCTTTATTATTTTGTCGTCAATATCGGTGAAATTCTGCACAAAGGTCACATCGTAGCCCCTGTACTCAAGGTATCTTCTGAGCACATCAAAGACGCACAGAGGCCTCGCGTTTCCTATGTGAATATAGTTATAGACCGTGGGGCCGCAGGCGTATATCTTGACCTTGCCCTCTTCTATGGGTTTAAAATCCTGCTTGACGCGGGTGAGCGTGTTGAATATCTTCATTTTATTTCTCTCCTTTTTCCGGTGAAATCATTTGCCTTAGTTCGCTTATCTGAGCCTCGAGGCGGTCTATCTCCTGCTGAACGGGGTCGGGAATATGGACCCAGTCAAGTTCGTCTATTCTTTCGCCGTTTCTCTTTACTATTTTCGCGGGAACACCGACGGCAGTGCAGTCCGCCGGGATATCGGTGAGCACAACCGCGCCCGCTGCAATTTTGGTATTATCTCCTATGGTGACGCTGCCGAGCACTTTTGCTCCCGCGCCCACCATTACTCCGTTGCCGAGAGTTGGATGGCGCTTGCCGGTTTCCTTGCCCGTGCCTCCGAGGGTAACTCCCTGATAGAGAAGCACATCGTCGCCGATAATTGTCGTTTCGCCGATTACAACCCCCGTGCCGTGGTCAATAAAGAACCTTTTGCCTATCTGAGCGGCAGGGTGAATCTCAACACCCGTTTTCCTCGAGCAGCGCTGAGATACCCAGCGGGCAAGGAACTTCAAGCCGTGGGTGTAGTAGAAATGCGCTCTTCTGTAGTACCTTATTGCCTTTAGGCCGGGGTAAAGGAAGAGAATCTGCATAATGCTCGTTGCGGCAGGGTCCCTTGCCTTTACGCAGGCAATATCTTCTTTTATAAGTTTAATCAGTCTGAACATATATCCTCCGAAATAAAAAAGCTCCGCAGTCCCGAAAGACTACGGAGGCGTAATACGCGGTTCCACTCCTGTTTATAGCTTGAGGTTAAACCCCGGCTTTAACGCAGCCGTACGCGCGGGAATACTCTCCGGAATTTCCTCCCACGGGCCGCCGGACGCACTTCACAGCCGCTCCGACAAGGGCAATTTCAGCTTTTATGCCCCTCTCTGCTGTCTTTCGCGAAAGTTACTCTTCCCGGCCGTTGCCTTGAATATTGCGGTAATTATAAATTATTTACAGATAATTGTCAAGAGTTTAAATCTCTGCCGATAAGATCATAATCATTTACCCCGATTACAACCACATCGGCAAAATCTCCCGGCTCATAGTGCCTGTCTGTGGTAAAGCTTATGCTGCCGTCAATTTCGGGGGCATCCATATAGGTGCGCCCTGTGTAGCTGTCGGTGTAGCCGTCATAGCTCTCCACAAGCACTCTGTATTTTTTGCCGATTTTCTCCTCATTTTTGAGAGTGACGATTTCAAGCTGGTCCGCCATAATAATGTCACCTCTGCGGGTCTTGACTTCCTCATCAACCTGCTCATCCATATCATAAGCGGGCGTACCCTCCTGGGGTGAAAATGAGAAGCAGCCGAGCCGGTCAAACTCAATCTCATTGACAAACTCCGCAAGAGTCTCAAACTCTTCCTCACCCTCGCCGGGGAAGCCGACCATAATGGTGGTGCGTATCGCGGCGTCGGGAAGAGCGGCGCGGATTCTTGAGATGGTGTCTCTTATCAGGGCGCTGTCTCCGTGGCGGTTCATCGCCGCGAGAATTTTATCGCTCGCGTGCTGCACGGGAAGGTCAATATAATGAACCACCTTAGGCTGATTCTTCATAACCTCAAGAAGCTCATCCGTAATCTTGTCGGGGTAGCAGTAAAGCAGACGTATCCACTCTATGCCGTCAATTTCACACAGTCTGTCAAGCAGCTCAGGCAGCTTCAATTCGCCGTAAAGGTCTATGCCGTATGCTGTGGTATCCTGTGCGATAAGTATAATCTCTTTGGTGCCGGCCTGCGCGAGCTGCCTTGCCTCCTCAACGAGCATATCCATATCGGCGCTCCTGTATCCGCCTCTTATGTCGGGTATGGCGCAGTACGCGCAGCGGTTTGAGCAGCCGTCGGCAATCTTGAGATAGGCCCAGTATTCGGGAGTGGTGAGCATACGCTCTCCGCACAGCGGAAGCTCCTCCTTGGGCGGAACATCAAGTATTTTTTCGCCCGCAAGGGTACGCATGATAATATCATCAATTCTGCCTATTGCTCCTATGCCGATTACGGCGTCAACCTCGGGAATCTCGGTGAAGATTTCTTCTCTGTGTCTCTCGCTCAGGCAGCCGCTTACGATTATTTTTTCAACCGTGCCCTCCTCTTTGAGCTGAGCCATATCGAGTATGTTCTCTATTGCCTCTTCCTTGGCGGCGTCTATGAAGCCGCAGGTGTTCACTATAACAGCATTCACGCCCTCATAGCAGTCAGCAATTTCAAAATTGTTTCTGTCAAGCGAAGCCAGCATTCTTTCGGCGTCAACCTGGTTTTTGGGGCAGCCGAGTGAAATCATTCCGACTCTTATCATACTCATTCATCCTCTCTGTGTATTTCCGCTCTATCGAGGGCGGACTTTATATCCGACCAGCCGTATCCGAGCCGCTTGAGCGCGGACACGGTTTTTTTCAGCCCTTTTTCGTCGGACAGATATCTGCTGTATTTTGTTTCAATCAGCGTGTAAATCTCTTCAACGGGGTCTGTATCCAGCGCCGAAGTCACTTCGTGGGCAAGATTGCGCTCCACCCCTTTTGCCGCAAGCTCACGCTCTATGCCCGGTTTGCTCATATGCTTTGAGGCAAGCAGACGCCGGGCAAGATTCTCGGCATACCTGCGGTCATTGACATAGCCGTATTCCTCCAGCCTGTCAAGCGCGGCGGCAACATATTCCTTCTTATGGCCTTTCATAACAAGCTTCGTCTGCAGAGTCCTTCGGCTGTTGTCGCCGTATGAAAGGATATTGAGCGCCGATATAAACGCGCTTCTTGAGCCGATGTCAAAAAGGAATCTGTCGCACTCTTCGTCACCCTTAATCTCCGTCTTGTTGCGGTAAGGGCAGGAATACCAGTATTCTCCGTCAACGGTGAACATATATTCGCCGTCAACGGAGATATGAATTTTATTTCGTTTTCCGGCTGATGCGGAAATCTTCATTTATTATTCGTCCTCGTCAACTACTATATCGAGCTTCGCTCTCGCGCCTGTTTTGGAAGCGGGAGCGGCAGGCTTTGCGGGGGCGGCAGCGTCAGAGTCTTTCTTTGCGGCTTTCTTGCTTTCGTTCTCCTCTTTGATTGCCGCCATAACTTTTTCTTCAACCTCTTTTGAGACAGCCTCGTCGTTTGCGAAGAGCTCCTTTACGGAATCCTTGCCCTGACCTATCTTTCTGCCGTCATAGGAGAACCACGAGCCGCTCTTCTGGATAATGTTGTATTTCACGGCTATATCGATAAGCTCGCCTTCTCTGGAGATACCCTTGCCGTAGTAAATATCAAACTCCGCCTCTCTGAAGGGAGGAGCAACCTTGTTTTTGACTATCTTGCATCTGGTCCTGTTGCCGATAACCTCGCCGCCCGTGACCTTGATTGATTCAATTCTGCGTACCTCAAGACGCATTGTGGCATAAAACTTGAGTGCACGCCCGCCTGTGGTTACCTCGGGGTTGCCGTAAACCACGCCGACCTTTTCACGCAGCTGGTTAATGAAAATGATAATTGTATTGGACTTGGAAACGGCACCGGCAATCTTTCTCATAGCCTGTGACATAAGACGGGCATGAGCGCCTACGTGGCTGTCGCCCATTTCGCCCTCTATTTCGCTGCGGGGAACAAGAGCCGCGACAGAGTCCACAACTATTATATCGATAGCGCCGGAGCGGACAAGAGCCTCGGCTATTTCGAGCGCCTGCTCACCGTCATCCGGCTGAGAGACGAGAAGGGAATCAACATCAACGCCGAGATTCGCGGCATAAACAGGGTCAAGAGCGTGCTCGGCATCAATAAAAGCCGCCTCGCCGCCCTGCTTCTGCGCCTGAGCTACGGCAGAGAGAGCGAGAGTGGTTTTACCGGATGACTCAGGCCCGTAAATCTCGATTATTCTACCCTTGGGCAGACCGCCGATACCTGTGGCGATGTCGAGAGAGAGGGAGCCTGTGGGAATGGCCTCAACATTAAGGCTGGAATTCTGACCCAGACGCATGATTGAGCCCTTGCCGTATGTCTTTTCGATTTTTTCAAGAGCGGTTTCGAGAGCCTTCTGTTTTTCTGACATAAATTCATCCTCCAAAATATTATTATTACTATTAAAATGTACTACTTTTATCCTGAGTTGTCAATAGTTTTTTTATATTTTTTTATTATTTTCCTCCTAATTATGAGTTATTCTGTATTTTTTTGCTCTCAGTAAATATTTGTTTGCCGGCGGTCAGGCAGCTCACGCAGCGCCTTATTTCAGCCGCGATAATACCTTTTATATAAAATATTTCGCTTTGAGTGAAAAAAAAGTCTTGCATTTTACGGAATTATCTGTTAAAATGCCATATGTTAATCACATAAAGGAGGTGTGGCACATGGCAAAATGTGAATTCTGCGGTAAAGGTGTGTCATTCGGCATCAAGGTTTCCCATTCACACAGACGTTCAAACAGAACCTGGAAACCCAACGTAAAAAAGGTCAAGGCCGTTGTAAACGGTACTCCCAAGAGAGTATATGTCTGCACCCGCTGCCTTCGCTCCGGTAAGGTTACCAGAGCCGTCTGATTGTAACAAAATGCAAATGATTAAGGGACTGCGTCAGCGGTCCCTTTTTCCTTTTCTTTTTCACCATGCCGCCCCGCTTTTTCGCTGCACACGAATGCACATTTTCACCAAACAAATAGTGGTAAGCTTTTGCCTGCGTCCACTACAGATTGTGGTCACGGCGCTTTGATGTAGAAATAAAAAAAACAGTTTAATAAATAAGCGTAATGTAGTATAATAAACAGGCAATAACACTGCCCGGGAAGGAGGGAAAATATGGTTTACAAATTCAGCGGCACAATGCTCGAAAAAGGCTTCACCGTGCCCAACGATATAGTCGACAAGCACCTCAGGCTTGTAGGCGGCGAGCAGATAAAAGTGCTTCTTCTCCTTCTGAGACACCCGGGTAAAGATATGAGTGTTTCCTACATTGCCGGCAAGCTCAAGCTCTCCGAGGAGGAGGTTGAGGACTGCCTGCAGTATTGGTTTCTTACCGGAGTTATTTCCGAAACAGAGGAAAGCATCGGCGGTGAAAAGCCTGAAGAAGGCGACGCTCCGCAAAAATATGTGCCCAAGGCGGCAAAGCCCGAAGCCACCCCCGCGCCTCCCCCGCCGGCGGTAGAATACTCAAGACCCGGCCCGGCGGAGATTGCCACACGCATAAGCGAAAGCAAAGAAATATCCGATATGTTTGAGGACCTTCAGAAGATACTCGGCAGGACCATCGGTTACGACGGCCAGTGCACATTTCTTCTGCTGCACGACAGATTCGGTCTGCCGCCCGAGGTCATATATATGCTCGCCGATTACTGCGTCAAAAACGGCAAATCAGGCTACAGCTATATCGAAGCTGTGGGCAAAAGCTGGGCAACGAATGAAATTGACTCGGCAAAAAAAGCCGCTGAAAAAATAGAATCTCTCAGCGACATTGATAAATTCTGGAAAAAGTTCGCTCTTGCCGCAGGCATAAGCAACCCAAAGCCCACACAGAAACAGATACCTTATCTGGAAAAATGGCTCCGCGAACGCCTTATGAGCTTTGACCTGATTCTCAAAGCGTATGAGGAAATGGCGGAGCATACAGGCAAGCTCAGCTTTGCATATATGGATAAGGTGCTCGAAAATTGGTACGCTGAAGGCTTCCGGACACCCGATGAAGTCAACGCCGCGCAGAAGGCAAAAGCAGAAACGCGTAAGGCCGCCAAGGCAGATGACGGCGCGTCATACAGTCTCGACCGGTTCACGCAAAAATCAATCAATAATAAACCTGTGTACAAGAGGAAAGAAAAATGAGTTATCCAAAAGAAGTGCTGCTGCAGGCAAGCGCGATAATGAGCAAAAGGAAAGCGGACGCTGAGCTGACTCAGAAGATAAGGCACAGCGAGATTATCGGCAAGCTGCCCAACATACCGCAGTATGAAGCGGAGCTCTCCAAGACGGGGCTGAGCGTTCTGAAAGCTCTCACCATGGGTGAAAACGCCGAAAAATATATAAAGGAGCTTTCTGAGCTCAACCTGCGTATTCAGGGTCACATTAAACAGGAGCTTGAGAGCGCCGGCTACCCCGGCAATTATCTTGAAACTCCCTACACCTGCAAAAAATGCTCCGACACGGGCTTTGTGGGCGCATTTGCCTGCTCCTGCAGAAAAGAGCTGCTCAGTCAGCTGAATGTGGCCCGCCTCGAAAAGGTCTCCCCGGCAAAATACTGCCGCTTTGACAACTTCGATGTCAGCCTCTATGATGAAGAAATCGACCCCAGATACGGCATATCCCCCAGGGAGCGTATGAGCGACATACTCGAATACTGCAAGTGCTACGCCGATGATTTTGACTCTGCCTCCGGCTCAATCTATATGCACGGAGCAACGGGCCTCGGCAAGACTCACCTCTCTCTCGCCATAGCGAATGTCGCGTGCGAAAAAGGTTATAATGTGCTCTATTATTCGGCGCAGAATCTGCTGAGCATACTCGCTAAGGAAGAATTCAGAAATGTCCCCGGCGACACCGAAAGCGAAGTGCTTGAGTGCGACCTGCTTGTGCTTGACGACCTCGGCTCAGAGTTTTCCACGCAGTTCACTGTGTCCGCGCTTTATAATATTCTCAACACCAGAATCAACCTTTCAAAGCCCGTGATTATAAGCACAAACCTCACCGAGGAGGAACTTGAGCAGAGATACACGCAGCGAATCACCTCAAGGATAATCGGCAGCTGTGAGCCCCTGCTTTTTGTGGGCAGAGACATAAGACAGATAAAAGGCGAAATGCAATAATCATTTTTTTACAGAGGAACACACAATGGATATTAACTCCCGTCTCGCAAAACTGTTCAATCTTCAGCAGTGGCAGGTTGACAATGTTGTAAACCTGCTTGATGAGGGCAACACCGTGCCCTTCATAGCCCGTTACAGAAAGGAAGCTCACGGCACACTTGACGACCAGATTATCAGAGAGCTTTCGGAAAAGCTCGAGTACCTGAGAAATCTCGAAAAACGCCGCGAGGAAGTGCGCTCTCTGATTGCAGCGCAGGAAAAGCTGACCGACGAAATCAGCGAAGCTCTCGACAAGGCTGAAACCATAACCGAAATAGACGACATATACCGCCCGTTCAGGCCAAAGAGAAAAACAAGGGCTTCTGTCGCCAAGGAA
The DNA here is from genome assembly GCA_016282855.1 of Clostridiaceae bacterium. Lineage (GTDB taxonomy): Bacteria > Bacillota > Clostridia > Oscillospirales > Acutalibacteraceae > CAG-177. The sequence goes on from JAEELT010000125.1 coordinate 8,518, forward strand.
AAGGGCCTTGAGCCCCTTGCCCTCGCCATTTACGAGCAGAAGGCGGATTCACCCTCTCCCATCGAGCTGGCCGCGGCATACATTGACGATGAAAAAGGCGTTGCCACAGCCGAAGAGGCACTTCAGGGCGCTCTTGACATTATAGCGGAAAACATTTCCGATGACGCCGATATAAGGCGACGTCTCAGAAACCTTTTCACCGTTACGGGCATTGTAAACAGCACAGCGACAGACAAAAACGCCGAAAGCGTTTACACAAATTATTATGATTTCAGCGAGCCCGTAAACAAAATTGCCGGGCACAGAATCCTTGCGATAGACAGGGGCGAAAAAGAGAAATTTCTCAAGGTGTCCGTTACTCTTGACAGGGTCAAAGCGGCAAATGTTATAACCGGCGCCACGCTCAATCCCAACGGCTCCCCCTGCACACAGGCCGTAAGAGAAGCGGGCACAGATGCCTATGACAGGCTTATATATCCCTCAATTGAGAGAGAAATAAGAAATATGCTCACCGAAAAAGCGGCTTCCGGAGCAATTAAAGTATTTGCTCTCAACACAAAGGAACTCCTGTTGCAGCCGCCCGTGAAGGGCAAAACCGTTATCGGGCTTGACCCCGGTTACAGGACCGGCTGCAAGGTTGCCGTTGTGGATAAAACGGGCAAGGTGCTCGACACGGGAGTAATGTATGTTACCCACTCCGCCGCTCAGCGCGACCAAGCAAAGGTTTACATCAAAGGTCTCATAGCAAAGCACAAGGCCGACTGCATATCAATCGGCAACGGCACGGCGTCAAAGGAAACAGAGATGTTTGCCGCAGAGGTGCTCAGGGAAATCAGCGCCGATGTCTCCTATATGGTTGTGAGCGAGGCGGGCGCTTCGGTTTACTCCGCATCAAAGCTTGCGGCAAAAGAATTCCCCGACTATGATGTTTCGCTCAGAAGCGCGGTTTCCATAGCCAGGCGACTTCAAGACCCGCTTGCGGAGCTTGTTAAAATCGACCCTAAGGCCATTGGCGTGGGGCAGTATCAGCACGATATGCCGCCAAAGGAGCTTGACGCCGCGCTTGACGCAGTTGTCGAGGACGCGGTAAACTCCGTAGGTGTTGACCTTAACACCGCGTCAGCTCCCCTGCTTGCGAGAGTATCGGGCATAAATTCAAATATAGCCGCAAACATCGTAACATACAGAGACGAAAACGGAGAGTTTTCAAACAGAAGCCAGCTTAAAAAAGTGCCGAAACTCGGGCCCAAGGCGTTTGAACAGTGCGCGGGCTTTCTCAGAATTGCCGAGAGCAGCAACGCCCTTGACAACACGGGAGTTCACCCCGAAAGCTATAACGCCGCCAAAGAGCTTCTGAAGCTGTTTTCATACTCTGTCAGCGACATAGGCACCCCTGAAATTTCCGCAATAAAGGCAAATGTGGAGCTGCTCGGAGAGGACAAAGTTGCCGAAAAACTCGGCATTGGCGTGCCGACACTCAGGGATATAGTTAAAGAGCTTATAGCCCCCGGCAGAGACCCGCGAGACGAGCTCCCGCCGCCGATGCTGCGCACGGATGTTATGGACATAAAGGATCTCGCACCCGGAATGGAAATGAAGGGTACGGTGAGAAACGTTACGGACTTCGGCGCGTTTGTTGATATAGGCGTGCACGAGGACGGGCTTGTGCATATCTCGCAGATTACAGACAGATATATAAGGCATCCTTCAGAGGTGCTTAAAGTCGGTATGGTGGTTACTGTGTGGGTGCTGAATGTGGATACTGCAAGAAACCGCATAGCACTTACTATGAAGGCACAAAACCGCCCAAAGTAATCCGGTCGTCGCATAAAAGGTGAAAAACGAAAAGACAATATAGTTTTATGGGACTGCGAATTATAAACTCGCAGTCCTGTTTTTTGCTCGTATTTAACTTAAATAAGGAATAATTGATTATTGTCTTTTCTCAACGCCTTTGCTCGCTTGCCGTATCCCGATACTGTCTTCGCTCGCAAATTGCGTTGTTTTCATCCTTTTCTGCTTCCGACCTCCCTCGCTGCCTCTGAGTCAATGCAATCTGAGCCTGCCGCACAAAAGGCGAAAAACGAAAAGACAATATAGTTTTATGGGACTGCGAATTATAAACTCGCAGTCCTGTTTTTTGCTCGTATTTAACTTAAATAAGGAATAAATGATTGTTGTCTTTTCTCAACGTCTTTGCAGGGCAGGCATATATACTTGCCGTAGGGGCGGATATCATCAATACATCCGTCACGGAAACATTCGTGACGAACACAAGGTAAGTAGAGCATAAAGAAAAGATATTCAGACATTATAGATTTAAGGACTGCGGAGTTGACACTCGCAGTCCTTTTAATTAACAGAGGTTTTTATTCTATATCATATACGTTTTTCTTCTTTTGCCTTTTTCTCCGGAAGGAAAGAGTATTTCAGCGCTCCTTCGGGGCAGGCGGAAATGCATCTGCCGCACCTTATGCACTCAGCGGAAGCGGGATTCGTGCTCGGGTCAACGCACATATCACAGGCCCTGAAGCAGGCTTTGCAGCCGGTGCATTTTGCGCTGTCTGTTTTAAGCTGCACAAGGGAAACCTTGTTAAACAGCGCGTAAAACGCGCCGAGCGGGCAGAGATATTTGCAAAACGGTCTGTAAATAATTATGCTCGCAAGCACCGTAATGCCCAGCACGCAGACTTTCCACATAAACATACTGCCAAAAAGCGAAAAAAGCTTTGTATCCGAAAAAGCAAGCAGCAGCCCCGAAACAGTGCCGGAGGGGCAGATATACTTGCAGAAAACAGGTGTCAGCTTCACAAACACAGGCAAAACTATCACCGCGATAATCAGCACGGCGTACTTTATATATCTGAGGTATTTGTCAGCTCTGAAAGTCCTGATTTTCCTGAAAAAAGGAATCTTATGCAGCAAATCCTGAAGCAGACCGAAAGGGCAAAGGAAGCCGCATACGGCTCTGCCGAGCAAGGCCGCGAAAAATATCAGCAGCCCGAGTACATAATAAGGAAACCTGAATTTATATGATGAAAGCGCGTTCTGAAGAGAGCCTACCGGACAGGCGCCGAGAGCCGAGGGGCAGGAGTAGCAGTTGAGCCCGGGCACGCAGACCTGCTTTGTAGGCAGCTGCGATACTCTGCCGTTAAAGAAACCTCTTAAATCGGCATTCTGTATCAGCGCGGCTATGCCTTGAATCGCGAGGCGCTTTTTATTATCCAATTCCCACACACTCCAGACATACTACTATGGCCTTTGCAAGCACGGAATCCGGCTGACCCTGTACGCAGCCGTAAGCCGTAAGCGCCAAGGCGAGCAAAAGCAGAATTATAAGAATTATTCTCTTTTTCATGACACGGCGTCAAGCAGCTCAATCGTGATATCTTCCCACGCTTCATAGGAGCGGCTGCCCACAAAGGGTTCGGGCGTGAGCACATAGCCCTCGCTGTCAAGAAATACAGTGGTGGGAACAGAGCCGGTTGCAAAAGCATTGAAATGATCGCTTCTTGCAAGTATCGGATATGTAATTCCGAAATCGCTTACCACGCTGTTTACATCCTCCGCCGGTGATGAGGCGACGCCGAGAATCAGGAACCCTTTGCTCTTGTAATTATCATAGAGCTTCTGCAAATCGGGCATCTCTCTCACGCAGGGGCCGCACCAGGGCTCCCAGATGTTTATCATAATCAGCTTGGCATCGGAATAGTTGTCAAGCGTAACGCTGTTGCCCCTCATATCGGTGGTGCTGAAGCTGAACTTCCGGCCGCTGCGCACAGTGGTTTGGGCCTCGGTTGTTGTTTCGGGAATGGTAGTTGAGGTTGTTGTATCCGCAGACGTTTCATCCTGTGCTGACGGGTTTGTGCCGGCGGCTGAAGTCACTGCCTTTGTCGTCTTGCCGATAATATTTGCCGCCGTTGTGCTTATCCGGTTTATTAAGCTCTCCACGTCCTGCGCAACTGTGTGTGAGGAATCCGGCTCGGTGAGAATTTCATCGGGAAGAGAGGCAGGTGTCTCTGTGAATTCAGACTCTGTCTCCTGTGTTTCAAGCTCGGTTGTTATGCCGACCTCGGTTTCATCACCGGCACCTGTAAGCTCGCCTGATTTGTCATCTTTGCCGCAGCCGGCAAAGAGAAACAGCAGAGAAAGCGCAAGAACGGTGATAATCATTTTTTTCATTTTTGTATCTCCTGTCTTACTCAGAATAAATGATTATATCGTCCAGGTCCCTTTTCGGCACATAATGAGTACCGTCAGAGTCCCTGTAATGTGCGGTTGAGCCGTCGTCGCCCACCCCGGTGAGCACAACATTCTCTTTGGGTTTGCCCAGCGCAAGGCAGAGATCAATCGAGTATTTTTCGGTATCCACGCCGAAAAGCTGAGCAAAAAGCGGCCTGTTAATATTGCCGAGCATACAGCCGCCCCAGCCTTTTTCGGCAGCGCCGAGCATAATGGTCTGCGCACAGATGCCGTCATCCCTGTGCATATTTTTGCCTATGGAATTATCACAGAGTATAATGATATAGGCAGAGGGTCTCTCGCCTTCCTCCGGCCCGGGCCATTCCTTGAGAAGCCCGGCCCAGCCGAGAGTTGAAAAGACCTTTTCGCATTCACTCTCACCGGTGATTATCATATATTTAAGAGGCTGCGTATTGCCCGTGGAAGGTGTGAGGCGGGCAAGGTCAACAAGCTCACGCAACTCACCCACGGGTATTTTCACATCCTGATAAAAGCGCCTGTATGAACGGTTTTTAACCACAATATCCTTAAGCATATTTTTCACCTTCAACGCGGTTATATTCAAGATAGCTGCCGGACAGTATATCCCGGGTCCACTGTTTGTTTTCAAGATACCAGTCTATTGTTGCGGCTATGCCTGTTTCAAAGTCAATCTCCGGCAGCCAGCCGAGTTCGGCGCTGATTTTGGACGGATCTATCGCATATCTCAGGTCGTGACCGGCCCTGTCGGCAACATAGTTGATAAGGTCATACGGTTTGCCCAGACGGTCAAGTATAATCTTCACCACCTGTATATTCTGCTTCTCATTGTGGCCGCCCACATTGTAAACCTCACCGTCTCTGCCGTTATGGATTATCAGGTCAACCGCCCTGCAGTGGTCATCCACATGCAGCCAGTCTCTCACATTGAGCCCCTGACCGTAAACCGGGAGCGGCTCATCTCTGAGCGCCTTGGCTATCATCAGAGGGATAAGCTTTTCGGGGAACTGATACGCGCCGTAATTATTGGAGCAGCGCGACACCGTAACCGGGAGACCGTAGGTGCGGTAATAAGCGAGCGCAAGCAGGTCAGCTCCTGCCTTGGATGATGAATAAGGGCTTGATGTGTGTATAGGGGTTTCTTCGGTAAAAAACAAATCGGGTCTGTCAAGCGGCAGATCGCCGTAAACCTCGTCTGTGGAAATCTGATGAAAACGCTTTATGCCGTACTTTCTGCAGGCATCAAGCAGGCAGAGCGTACCCATAACATTTGTCTCAACAAATATGCCGGGGTTCTCTATGGACCTGTCAACATGGCTCTCTGCGGCAAAGTTCACGGCAATATCGAATTTCTCTTTTTCAAACAGAGCGTTTACATAATCCCTGTCGGAAATGCTGCCTTTTGCAAAGCGGAAATTCGGCAGAGAGAGCGCGGCTTCGATATTCTTTATATTGCCGGCATAGGTCAGGGAATCAAGGCAGACATATTCATAATCCGGGTGCTTTTTGAGCATATATGAAATAAAGTTTGAGCCGATAAAGCCGGCGCCGCCCGTGATGAGCATTTTCATTCTTCATTTCCCTCCGTTTCTTCCCCGTCATCATCGTTATCAACCACGGTAACCACTTTCTTGTAATCCACTTTGTCATAGAGCTTCTTGAATCTCACTCTGACCGAGTATGTTGTGTCGCAGTTGCGGCA
>JAEELT010000126.1 GCA_016282855.1 Clostridiaceae bacterium
CGGGTTTATCCGTTTTTTATATTCTACCCATTTGCCGTCCCTGAGCGTTTCATATTTTCCCCATTCGGGCTTTCCGTCGGCACGGCCTTTTACGCGCAATGGTATAAAGGCATCGTGCTGGCAGAAGGGCAGGGGATCATCGATTCCGGTCCAGCCGCCCTCATCAATCAAATCATTCCATTCATCATACAGCTCGTCGCACGAAGGGTAAAGCCGCTCCGATACGCATTCATCGGCTTCCGGGGAGGAATACATAAAAAGATAGCAGCCTTCTTCGGCCTGATAAAGCATGATTTTATGTATTTCCGTATTATCTTCAGATATATAAGGCTCTTTGAGCAGAGCGTATTTTCTCATGGTTTCACCTTTAAATGTTCAGATTGACAGCCCTCAGTATTCATCCCTGAGCAGCAGGAGTATGAAGCTTGCGGACCAGTTGTAGTCGGTAATCGCGTGGTACTTTATACGGTAATCGGGCGTTACGGGCTGAGGACCCTTTCTGTTCAGATAAAGCGGCTCGGTCTTATCCTCGGCGTCATAAAACTCAAAGATATTGCCGGTGAGTTCAAACCAGCGGTTCACCTTTTCGAGTGTTGTGCGGGCAAGTGAGTCGGCAAGGTCCTTATAGCCGTACCGCTTGAGGCCGGAGATAATGAAATAATTGTAGTTGAGCCAGGTGCAGCCGCGCCACATATCCGCTCCGTAGAGAGGATGGTCGCGGGCTATGCTCGGCACGGGCATTTCGGAGGAGAATTTATTTTTGTCAAGCAGCAGCGAAACGAGCTTTTGAGCGCGATCGGGGCTGCATATACCCGCAAACAGGGGCAGGAATGACGAGCAGGTCATCACGCCCGTCGTTTTTCCCGAAAACGTGCGGTCCGTATAGCATCCGCTTTTCTCATCCCAGAGCAGGGCGTTGATTTTTTCCGCCGTTGAATCGGCGAGAGCGGAAAAACGGGCGCTCTTTTCGCCTTCTCCGAGTATTTTATAAATCTCCGCAAGGCAGCGGCAGTCGCTGACCATAAAGCAGGAGCAGTCTATCGCGTCGAGCGTTTCGACAGTATCAAAACGCGGAGAGTTGTCCATCCCGCTCTCGTCGCATCTGCAGCGCGTGTTGGCAAAATCGGTTTTCCACTCATAAAGCCCGTTGCCGTTTTTATCCCTGTTCAGGGTAAACCAGGTGAGGTAGCGGGCAATTCTGTCGGCACAGTAAGTCAAAAACTCTCTGTCGCCGTCCTTTTTAAATACGCTCAGCGCAGCCAGGGCTATAACCTGCGGCTGAGTGATATCCGAAACCTCAGACCGGCTCATTATCATATGCGGGATGAAGCCGTCCTCCCTCTGGCACTGCAGAACCGCTCTGATTGAATCCTTTGCCAGCGAAGGGTTGTAGCCGGCTATCGCCATTGCGTGAAACATTGAATCCCAGAGCCAGATGTGGCGGTGCGGCAGACGGTCGGGAGTGGTCGCCCGGCAGTCGATACCCCCCTGAGGCGAATAAACGTTGACTTTATTTATTGAAAGGCATTTGTAATACAGCTTCTCAAACTCCGGGTAAGCGCACCCCGGCATACCGGCGTAATAAGCGAGCCTGCGCGAGCAAACGCCGTCAATATCAGCGTTTATTTTGCTCTGCGCCGCGGCGAGGGCTTCGCTCCGGCTTTTTTCACGGCACAGCGCAAATCTGCCGTCTCTCTGAAGCAGGCAGTAATAAAATCCGTGAGAGCAAATGAGCGAATAACCGCTCTGCGCCTGCCCGGCCTGAGTGTTTTCGGCAAATAAGCGGGCCGTACCCCTGAAAAAGCCGAGCACCGTGTTTCTGTCATAAAACACAAGCTTTGTATCACCGGAAATAATGACATCCGAGAGAACCGCGTCAAATTCCGCGTTGCAGCAGGGGAGCGAAAGAGTAACGGCGACGGGGGCTTCAAAGCGCACTGAGATTGCTTCGGGCATAAGCATACCCGCAAAATCCTCATCGTGGGAGTTTTCGCCGTCTGTGCCGCTGAAAGCGAACAGCTGACCGTAGCCGTAGTGATTTGGTAACTTCATTGCACTCACCTCATTTTAATTATATATTCCGGCGGCAAAAAGTCAATTACTCAAAGAGCGTAAATATGAAAAAGGCAGGAGATTTTACTCTCCTGCCCGTAAAATGCCGTGCGTCAGAATAACTTGATTTCGGGAATGGTGATTCCTTCACTCCATACTTTTTCAGCATAGAGCCCGATTTCATCAATAATATGGTAGGGAATGCCTGCGAGATCATTCACAAAGTCATTTACCGGATCTTCGGAAATGAACAGAGCGTCTTCAACTGCCCACTGCACATCGTTTTTCACAATGTCATTGACATTTGAAGCGAGCACAACAGTGTTGAGAACGGGGCCCGCAGGTGTTGCCGTTACGCCGACATCATAGCAGCTGTCCGCAATATAGAACTTAAGTGAAGAATCTTCTTCGTAGTAGAATCCGCCATAAAGCTCTTTGCCGCCGGGAAGCTCAATGAAAATTTGGCCGAAATCTGTATCAACTTCATACTCCGCGGTGCTTCCGTCGGTAAACTCAACAATAACGGTTTCGGGATATGCGCCGTACACGTTGTAATCGTAGGTCTCAATGGCCTTGGGCTCACTGCCTTCGGGAATTGAAACAGACGCGATATAATCCGTCACGGATTCCATAGCAATCGGGAATGAGAACCTGCTGCCCAGAAGCTCGCACTTGAGCTCATCGCTGCAGCCGTCCGCGGTCAGAGTGAGGTTGTAAATTTTGTACTCTTCGTCGCTGCAGGAAAAATCGAGAACAAACTCATCATAGAGGCTGTATTCGTTATCCTCTTCATAGAAGTAGATATCCTCGCCGAGCATATATGCCTTGTCATTGTCAAAGCTGATATCCTCAAGAGTGCCGAAATAAGCAAGGTCCGCTTCTGCGGTGAATTCCTCTTCGGCATAGAACCAGGTGGCAATGTTGATTTCTTCGCCGCACTTAAGGTAAACAAGCGCGCATAAATCTTCAAATTCACCGTCTTCGTTCATTTCGCCGGTGTTCACAATGGTTTCACTGATTATATCCTCTGCGAGCACTTCTTCGCCCGCCGGATAAAGGGTGAGAGTGAAGAGATAATCTCCGGAGAATGCGTACACACCGCTCTTTTCGGGGGTGAAGGTGTAGTAGCAGGATTCATCGGGAGCAAATTTAATCTCGTTTTTGCCTGTGGCAAATTCTCCGCCGTAAACATACTCCTCGGTAAACTCGTCGTCATAAACCACTGTAAGATTTGCTCTTTCTGCCGCGAAAGCAGGGCAGGCAAATGCAGCAAGGATAATAACAGCGAGCATTACTGCCGTAATCTTTTTCATGGTAATCCTCCTTTTCTTTATTATTTGTGTAAAACACGCCCTTATTATATGACTGCTGCCCCGAAAAGTCAACCGCCGGTCTTGTGCATACGCCTGACGGTGTGATATAATTAAAAAAACACTCTCCGAAGGTGAATTTATGCTGGATATAGTAAGAAATGATATTACAAAAATCAGCGCCGACGCTCTGGTAAACACGGCAAACCCCAAGCCCGTGTTCGGCAGCGGCACAGACTGCGCGGTTTATAAGGCGGCCGGGGAAGAGGAACTCCTTGCCGAGCGCAGGAAAATCGGCGAAATAGCCCCCGGCGAAGCGGCGGTGACACCCGCCTTCAGGCTTAAAGCCAAATATATAATTCACACTGTCGGCCCCATGTGGTCCGGCGGCAATAACGGTGAGCTTGACTGCCTCGCCTCCTGCTACCGCAACTCTCTCGAGCAGGCAAAAAAGCTCGGCTGCGGGAGCATAGCCTTTCCGCTCATTTCCACCGGGGTTTACGGCTTTCCCAAGGATAAGGCGCTGAAGATTGCGGTTGATACTATCTCAGCTTTTCTGGATGAAAACGAGATGGATGTGACTCTCGTTGTGTTTGACAAGGCGTCCTTCAGGCTCTCGGCAGAGCTTTCGGAGGATGTGGATAAATATCTGCGCAGCAACTTTGAGGTGCGCGAATATATAGACGACAGCTATGTGAGACGGGCTCAGAAGGAAAACTACGGCCCGTCGGGCAACCTGCCGCTCTCCCGCAGGCAGATTCACGAGCTTCAGGGAATCAGCGGGGCGCAGCTTGAGCCGGGCATTGACTCAGAGACACCCTGCGAGTCCTGCTCAAAGACGGAAAAAATCCGCAGGCAGGATAAAGCGGACGGGAGCCGCCCCGCTTCGGGGCAGGCGGCACCGGAGGCGGACATACTGTTTTCGGTCTCTCAGCAGGAGCCCGGCATTGATGACTTCATAGGCGCGCTCGGCGAGAGCTTCAGCGACTGCCTTCTGCGTATGATTGACGAAAGAGGACTCACCGACGCTCAGGTTTACAAAAAGGCGAATATAGACCGCAAGCTTTTTTCAAAAATCAGATGTCTGCCCGATTACAAGCCCAAGAAAAAGACTGCGCTCGCTTTTGCCGTTTCGCTCGAGCTTAACCTTGACGAAACGCTCGACCTGCTCAAAAAAGCGGGTTTCACGCTGTCACACAGCAGCAAATTTGACCTTATAGTGGAGTATTGCATTACGCACGGCATATATAATGTAAATGATATAAATACAATTCTGTTTGACCACGATCAGGAGCTGCTCGCCGGATAAATGTCGCCCGGCAGGCGACCACGGCGCCTTTTAAGTGTGATATCCTCAGTGTAACAAAGGGGCAAACGTCCCGTAAAACAAGGAGGATATATACTATGAAAAAAGGACTTACCGAGCTTGTGTTTATACTGGACCGCAGCGGTTCAATGGCAGGTATGGAGGAGGATACCATAGGCGGTTTCAACTCTATGATTGAGAAGCAGAAGAAGGAGGGCGCAGAAGCTCTCGTTTCGGTGGTGCTTTTTGACAGCACACAGAATGTTGTCTGCGACCGCGCCGATATTGCTGAGGTTGAGCCTATGACCGACAGCGTTTATTATGTGGGCGGGTCCACAGCCCTGCTTGACGCCGTAGGCGGCGCAATTCACCACATCGGCAATGTGCACAAGTATGCGCGCAATGAGGATGTGCCCGAGAAAACTCTTTTCTTCATCACCACCGACGGTATGGAAAACGCGAGCCGCCGATACAGCTACGAGAAGGTTAAAAAGATGATTGAGCGTCAGGAGAGCCGCTACGGCTGGGAATTCGTGTTTATGGGCGCCAACATAGATGCCGTGAAAGAGGCCGGACGCATCGGCATACGCCCCGGCAGAGCCGTAAGATATGAGTGCGATGAGGAAGGCACAGCCACGAATTTCCAAGTGATATCTGAAATGGTCTGCTGCGCGGTGAAGGCCGGGAGCGCCGATGAAATGAAAAAAAGCTTTGACACCGCTGACCATTTCGCTCCTATACGCGATCATTACGAAAGCAAGAAGAAAGGTGATTGATATGATATGGCTTGACGCAATCATGGGCGTTGTCACAGGCGATGCTCTCGGCTGCCCCGTACAGTTTCTCAGCAGAGAAGAAATCGCCGAGAATCCCGTGACTGATATGAGGGGCGAGGGCACCTTCAATCTGCCCGCCGGCTCATGGACAGATGACAGCAGCCTTACTCTTGCCGCTCTGTGCTCAATAACGGAAAAGCAAAAAATCGACCCCGATGATATTATGGACAGGTTTGTTTCCTGGTACCGGGACGGCGAGTACACGCCCTACGGGTATTCGTTTGATATCGGGCGCGGCACAAGCAACGCCGTAGAGAGATATATGCGCTCGCGTAATGCCGGCACCTGCGGCGGCACAGAAGAGAGCAACAACGGCAACGGCTCTCTTATGCGCATAATGCCCGCCTGCCTCTACTGCTCTGTTATGCAGGAAAAGGGCCTGATGACAGACGGTGAGGCCGTGGAGCTTATACACCTTGTCTCAAGCCTTACCCACGCGCACATAAGGTCTCAGATTGCCTGCGGACTTTATTACTTCGCCGTGCGCAATCTGATTAAGGACGACGATACACTGATTGCACGCCTTCAGAAGGGCCTTGACGACGGTTTTGCTTTTTACAAGCAGAAACGCGACTGTGTTGCCGAGCTGTCTTATTACGGCAGGCTTGCAAATCTGTATGAGTTTGTAAACACCGATGCAAAGGATATAAGAAGCACCGGCTATGTCGTTGATACGCTTGAGGCGGCGGTATGGTGCCTGATAAAGACCACCACCCTGAGAGACGCCCTGCTCACGGCTGTAAATCTTGGGCTTGATACCGATACGGTTGCCGTCGTTTGCGGCGGGCTTGCGGGCATTTACTACGGCTGCGAGGATATACCCGCGGACTGGCTCGGCAAGATAAAGAAAAGGGACCGAATAGAAAGCGTCTGCAGAAAAGCCACGGAAACATTCGGATAATAATACAGCGGCACGACTTTTACCGTGCCGCTGCTGTATAATAAAAGCTTGAAAATACTTTTTGTTCAAGATATAATTAAATATATTGTTTATATCCGCACAGGAGGTGATTTGCACGAAAAAGAGATACTTACTTATAGGTTTCAGGAATTTTATCGCCGTGTTTATCACTGCTTTGCTGTTGCTTTTTGCAGCCGAAAAGATTCTTTTATATTATTCCGCCGGTATGTCTGAAAAAGTTGAGACCGATAATGCGGCTTCAATAATAAGATGCTACGAAAAGACCCCGACTGCGAGCCTGCTGACAGTTGCCGACGCTAGAGCCGCGGCTGAAAAAGCAGGGGCAGATATCAGCACGATTGCACCGCAGATAAACAAATATCCATTGGTTGATGATATGAAATGCGCACAGCCCGCAGATGACGGCGCGGTCAATATACTTATGCTGGGCGACAGCTTTGTATACGGTGAAGCTTCCCTTAACAGAAATGAGCTGCTGTGGCGGCAGCTTGAACAGCGTTTGAGAAGGGATGGATACAACTGCCGCGTAACCGCGCTCGCAATGTCCGGCGCAACAGCCTTTGAGGAGCTCGAATGGTATGAAAACTACCTTGAAGATTACAGGCCCGATTTAGTCATATTCGGTTATGTTTATAATGACGCGCTTATTGACGGAGCCGATTATGCCACAGAGATGAATATAGATTACGCTGAAATAATACCGCTTTTTAAGCCGCTCAGAAAGTTTCTTCCCGCAATATATGAAAGGCTTTGCAACTACATTGATGCAAAAACCGTCTATTCCGCAAAATACGGCGACAAATGGAAAGAGTCCAACACGGCAGTCCTCAAGAGTTCTGTACGGGAAAACTATCAGAAGAATTTTGCCGATAAGCTTGACCTTATCACAAAAAACACCGGCATACCTTCTGTTGTGATGACACTGCCCAACACTCCGAAAAGCGCAATGCTCAAAGAACTCTACAAGCCTCTAAAAGAGATTTTTGACGGCACATCCATAACTTACTATAACCCCGTCAGGGAGTTTGACAGATTCTTTTCCGGCAGAAAACATCTCTCAAATCTGTATGTCAACCCCGATAACAGGCATCCCGGCAGTGCGGCGCATTACTTTTATGCTGAGTATCTGGCAGACAGGCTTGAAGAGGATTTCGCTCAGGTGCTCGGCGAAAAAAGCTCGCACAGCCTGCTGAGCAAAACAATCGCCATAAATGAACGTACCCCTTATGATATAAACCTGAAGGACATCAGCACCGGCAACGAATTTGCCGAATACACCTTCAGCTATCCCGATGAAAGCCCGCACAGTTTTTTGTTTTTCACCATAAATCCCTATTATCTGACATATCCTTTAGGCAAAAGCTATATCAAGCTTTCTTTTGAAAATCCGGTTTACATCAGCCGGGCGGAGCTTAACGGCGCCCGTGCCGGCAAAACAGAAATATACTATACAGGAATCAATGAAAAACTCGGATATGATGACAACACGCTCATTCATGCGGTTTGCGATGAATCTGAGACGGGAATTACCTGTAAAATAGAAAGTGACGGAATAACATCCCTGTGCATACATATTGATGAAGACTCCGCGACAAAAGACGCGCTGAACCTTAAAATTTATTCCAAAGGATAAAAATATGGCTGATTACGTTCTCGGAATATCGTGTTATTATCATAATTCCGCTGCTGTGCTTATTAAGGACGGCATGATTGCCTGCGCCGCTGAGGAAGAACGTTTCACGAGAAAAAAAGGCGATTCCTCATTCCCTGTAAACGCAATAAAGCATTGCCTTGACTCAGAGAAGATTTTTCCTTCGGACCTTACGGCTGTCGCATACTATGAGAATCCCGGGCATAAATTTGCCAGAATGATGACCGGTGTTTTTCTCAATATGCCGAAAAGCATCAGCCAGTTTGTTTGTGCCGTTCCCGACTGGATTACAAACAAGCTCTGGACAGAGCGTAAAATCAGGAAAGAACTGAGATATAAAGGGCAGATTGTTTTTTCCGGGCATCATCTTTCTCACGCTGCTTCCTGTTTTTATCCTTCTCCTTTCGATGAAGCTGCAATACTTACGGTTGACGGAGTGGGCGAATGGTCGTCCTGCACATGGGGTATTGGCACGGGCAACAGCATACAAATCAGAGAGGGAATCAATTACCCCGACTCACTCGGTCTTCTGTACTCAGCCTTTACATTTTATACGGGCTTTCGTATAAACAACGGTGAATATAAAATGATGGGGCTTGCGCCGTACGGCAGGCCGGTTTATGCTGACACAATAAAAGAGCATCTTGTTGCCATAGCCGGTGACGGCAGTTTTACGCTTAATCAGGAGTATTTTTCATACTCCTACGGCACGCACACAATCAACAAGAAGTTTGAGGCGCTTTTCGGCGAAAAAACAAGACGTTCCGAAGAGCCTCTTACTCAGTTTCACGCCGATATTGCCGCAAGCATTCAGGAAGTTACAAACGAAATCTTACTTAGGCTCGCCCGCAGTATCAGAGAAAAAAGCGGATGCGAAAACCTCGTTATGGCAGGCGGTGTTGCGCTTAATGTTACCGGCAACGGGCTTCTCAGGAGAAGCGGCATATTCAAGGATATTTGGATTGCTCCTGCCGCAGGCGACGCCGGAGGAGCCCTGGGCGCGGCTTTGGAAGCATATTACCGCCTGACCGGCGCACAGCGACTGCCGTGCGGAAAAGACATAATGGAAAACTCCTTTCTCGGATTATTGATAAGCGGCAAATCCAAAAAGGACGATGAAACTCTAAAATCTCTCAATGCCGTTTGGGAGAACAAAAGCCCCCTTAATCTTGCAAAAACCGTTGCCGGGCTTCTGGCGCAGGGCAAGGTTGTCGGCATAGCCCGCGGCAGGGCGGAATTCGGGCCGAGGGCTTTGGGCAGCAGATCAATTCTCGCTGACGCAAGAAACCCGGATATGCTCTCAAAGCTGAACTCTATGATAAAATTCCGAGAAGGTTTCAGACCTTTTGCCCCGGCGGTGCCTGCCGAAGACGCAAACGAATACTTTGAAATTGACGGCGTTTCGCCCTATATGTTGTTTACCTTTCCCGTAAAGGAAAGCCGCAGGCTTCCGGTAGAAAAAACCGGGTCGTTTGAAGAAACCGCAAAGCTCCCGAGGTCTGACATACCTGCTGTAACTCATATTGATTATTCTGCGAGAGTGCAGACCGTTGAGCGCGAAACAAACGGATTTCTTTACGATATACTGACCGAGTTCAGAAGCATTACCGGTTACAGCGTGCTTGTGAATACATCCTTCAATGTGAATGAGGAGCCTATAGTCAATACGGTGCGGGATGCGTACCTTTGTTTTATGAAATCCGGAATTGATTATGCCGTAATCGGTGACAGGCTTTTTGACAAACAGAAGCAGCCTATTACGAAGCAGGGAGGGCGGAAAAAGAAATGAAAATAAAAACGGATGAATTGTTTTCCGATTATTATGATTCCGTTAAACTCAAAAAGCGGATTTCTGACTGCAGTCTGACACTGATTATTCCCGGGTTTATAATTGCCGCGGGTGCGGCAGTAAAAGCAATCGCCGCTACCGGCATTGCGGAGAAAATCTTCATTGCCGCGGTGATATGCGCAGTGATAATGATACTGCTCGGAACGATTGCTCCGCGGCGTATGATTCCCGTTACTGAGAAAATGTCGGCAGTTCTCAATAAGGTCGGCGCGGGAATAATCAGGATTATTCTCATACCGGTTTATATACTGCTGTTTATCACATCTTTTCTTTTTGTAAAAAGCGGGCGCAGGAGTCACCGTTTCAGCAGATGGCAGACCGACCCTCCGACTGCGGAAACCTTCTTCGAAAAAGAGCATGAGGATTTAATCAATTCAAAGTCAGGCTTTGGAGTTATCGGAAGCATCGTTTCCGCCGTTTCATCACACAGGATGTATTTTCTTTTACCCGTGATTTTTATTCTGATTCTTTTGGGCCTGCTGTTTTTCTTTGTTTCATCTTCCACCGTTTTTTCATTTATTTACACTTTTATTTAAGGCAAAAAAAGAGCGCCGGAAAATTTCTCCGGCGCTCTGAATATTATTTATAGGGTTGTGGGTTCATCGGGATTTGTATAATCAAAATCATAAGTTATTGTAGAGCACGCGCTGAATTTTACTGTCTGTTCGCCTACGCCTTCAAGAGAACCTGCCCCTGTCACGGGAGCGGAAACATCAGCGTTTCTCTCATATCTTATCTGAGTAACCTCATCGGTCTCAACATTGATTCTTACTGTTATAACGCAGTCTGTGTAGGTCACTTCCGGCTCGCCGACAACAATGTACTGCTCGGTTTTTTTGAACATGTCGGTTATTTCGCTGATTTCGGAAACTTCAAACGCCTTGAGAATGGTGCTGTATGAAACGGGCTTTTTGAGAACTACGGTAACGGTTCTCTCGGCTCCGTTATCAGCGCAGGTCGCGCTCTCTATGTCTTCTGGCGCGAGAATCGAAACATAGGGCTTTTCTTTGACGGGTATCGTTTCTGTGAGATATCCGTAAGAATAATCATGTGAGAATTCTTCTTCGAATTTCCCTTTTATGCCGGAAACAGCCGCTGCAATATACTCGTTTTCGCAGTAAGGGATTCTGTTTCCTTCTTCATCAACTGATTTTTCAATCCTTAACCTGCTGTTTTTATTGACTGCGGCTTTCTTTTCTTTGACGGCGTTTACGGTATCGGTGAAATATTTGAATATTTCCGCGGTGTTGGCGGCAAGCTGCTCGGGCGAGTAATCCGTCACGGTTACAAGGTTGCCGTCTTCATCAACCGAGGAGGTCACATCGGTGGGCAGGGGAGTTTTTACATTGATTTCGGTGGTGGTTTCTTCTTCGCCCTCAGGTATGAGGCTGCAGCCCGCAAAGCCGAAAAGCAGCGCAAAAGTAAGCAAAACGGCTGTGAGTGAAAGAATCTTTCTGCTCATAATGATTACTCCTTTTTTAATGATGGTTTATTCCGGAAGTCCTTTTTCGTCATAGAGAAAAGCAGTTTCGAGCACTATGCCCACGCCTGCCTCAATGGTCTTGAGGTCAAGGTTGTCTGCTGTATCAAGGCGGGTGTGATAGTAGCGCGCGGGAGCGGGATCCATAGCCGCAAAGCTGGTTGCGCGCATACCGCCTTTGGTGATTGCGGCAGCATCGGTTGAGCCGAGTGAAACGGTTTTGAAAGGCAGTTCATAGCCCGCGAGGGCGCCGCCGTCCTGAAGCAGTTTTGAAACAACGGCATCATTTTTCACTGTGCCGGTCATATCCTTGTGATAAATTGACATAAAGTCATAATCTCTCACGGTGTCGAGCGCGATGAAAACGGTTTCAACATCTTCAAGCTCTTTTTTATGCTCCTTCACAAACGCCTTTGCGCCTCTGAGACCCGATTCCTCCGAGCCGGTGAGCACCACCATAATCTCTGTGTTTTCAAAGCGTATGTCATTATCCTGCATAAATCTCGGCAGAGCCATTGAGCACAGGCAGCCGGTAAGGTTATCGTTAGCGCCTTCCACGGGGTGCTTGTGGCTGTAAAACAGCAGCTCAAAAAGGAAAATGGGCACGAGGCAGATATTTATAAGCGAAAGAATGCCGAAAAGGCTGCCGGCGGTAATATCTACGCCTCTGAGGGTCTGCACAAGAGCCGCGATGTTGATTGCCGTGGTATAAAGCAGGCCTGCGATGCCGAGCACAATCATGGGCACTACAAGCTTCGGGCCGCCCCAGTAGGTGAATCTCCATTCGGGTGCGGAATCCGCGTGGCCGGAAAAGATGATTCTTTTTTTAACCTCTCCGGAGGGCCTGCGCACCGCTATCACGTTGTGCGACTTTTTCTTAGGCATAAACAGGTCAATGGGTTCCTTGTAAAACAGAAACTCCGTTATGACCAGAAATATCGATATAATAAGCAGCGCGCTCGCGACTGCTGTGAATACAAGGGTCAGAGCGGGCAGGAAACGGGTGATAAACAGAAGCGCGGCTCCGGCAACGCCGGCAAACACGGCAATCTGCACCCAGGACATAAACGCGTGAGGGGCGAGTGAAAACTCCTCGATTTTTACATCGTCACAGCTCGTGCGCAGGTCATTCGCAAGCCACTCCTGCGCCTCAAGCTCCTTATCCGAGCCGGAGGGCCTCGGGCCTACCTCCTTGCACAGTTTCTTTATGTTTCTCGCCACATAATTCGCATACATTCTGCGGTCCGACTGATAGTTTTTAACACAGTTTTCAGGTCTCATAATTCATTAACTCCTTTTGCCTTTATGCTTTCCCCAGATATTCCTCAAGGCATTTTCCGGAGGCTTTTATTGCCTTTGCGTTTTCAACGCCCACATATCTCCAGTGCCAGGGTTCATAAATGATTTTTGTCACATCCTGCTTATTTTTGGGATAGCGCAGAATGAAGCCGTAATCGGCGGCGTTTTCATTGAGCCAGGCAAACGCTTTGGTATTTTCAAAGCTCTGCTCGAGTGAGCATATATCCATGGCAAAGCCGAGATTATGCTCGCTGGTGCCGGGCGGCAGGATGATTGTTGCCGCCTCTCTGGTCGCGTCCGCTCTGCTCATTCCTTTATCGATGTACTGGGAAATCTTGTTTTCAAAGTTTGTCTTCTGCCGTGAGTAGCTTCTGTAGCCGGATACGGTGTAGAGACTGATTCCGTCCTTCTGCGCCGCAAGATACATTTCGTTGTAGAAGGGAGCCACTCTTGAGTCAAGCAGCTTGCTTTCGGAATCGCCCTTGACCGAGCGCACAAGCTCCGGCGGCTCATAGCCTTCGGGCAGGATATAATCTCTGTTTACAAGTATAAGGCGCCAGTCGCTGACATTTAAATCAGCGGGCTGCGGATTGAACCCTGCGTAGGCATATTCATAGCCTGACGCCGCCTTTGCGGTGGTGCTTGCCGGGGCGGATGACGACGGGGTAACGGGAGAAGGCGCCTGAGTGGGAGAGGTGGTTTTCGGCGCAGACGGCGCAAGCGTTGTCTTTGCGGGCGCAGCTGTTGTTTTACGCTCTGCCGCGGTGCTTGACGGGGCTTGCGGAATTGTGACCGGCACCGCAATATCGGTAATGCTCTGCGTTTCGGTTAATTCCGAAGTCGGGAAAACCTCCGTAATGACGGATTCATCCGTCTGAGCCGGCTGCGTGAAGCTTACTGTTTCACCGCTGACTTCGCCCTCTTTCACGGTTATATTGTTTCTTTTAACAAGTGTCCTGACGCAAAACGCGATGCCTATCACGGCAACAACCGCGAGTGCGGCAGGCAGTATTTTTCGGTTCATAATCAAACCTCCCGGAATGCTGTGTTTACTCCTGCTGGCCTTTGAGTGACTCCATCTTCAGATAAGCGTTTATAAAGCCGTCTATGTCGCCGTCCATAACTGCCTGAATGTTGCCCATTTCAAACCCGGTACGGTGATCTTTGGCAAGAGTATAGGGCATAAACACATAGGAGCGTATCTGACTTCCCCAGGCAATTTCCCTCTGCTCGCCCTTTATGTCATCTATCTTGTCAAGATGCTCTCTCTCTTTGATTTCGATGAGCTTTGATTTGAGCATCTTCATAGCCACTTCTCTGTTCTGATGCTGGCTTCTCTCAACCTGGCAGGCACACACAATGCCCGTGGGTATATGTGTTATTCTGACAGCCGAGGAGGTTTTGTTGACCTTCTGGCCGCCCGCGCCCGATGAACGGTAATAATCTATTTTAAGGTCGTCGGGGCTGATTTCAACCTCAACATTGTCATCTATTTCGGGCATCACTTCGAGCGAGGCAAAGGAGGTATGGCGCCTGCCCGAGGAATCAAACGGAGATATTCTGACAAGGCGGTGAACACCCATTTCTCCCTTAAGGTATCCGTATGCGTTTTCTCCCTCAACAAGGAGCACGGCGGATTTGAGACCCGCCTCATCGCCGTCAAGGAAGTCGAGCATCTGCACGTTGAAGCCCTTCTTTTCGCCCCAGTGCTGATACATACGCACAAGCATCTGATTCCAGTCCTGCGCTTCGGTGCCGCCGGCGCCCGCGTGGAAGGTAAGAATCGCGTTGCTGTTGTCATATTCGCCCGAAAGCAGGGTGCTCAGGGTCATATCCTCAAGCTTTGTTACAAACGCGTCCACGCTCTCCTTGCACTCATCGAGCATGCCGAGGTCGCCCTCTTCGTCGGAGAGCTCTATAAGCACGAGCGTGTCATCAAAGCTGTTTTTAAGAGCTTCATAAGCGTTCACCTTGTTTTTAAGGCGGCTTATCTTCTGCTGAATTTTCTGCGACTGCTCAAGGTCATTCCAGAAGCCCTCCTGAGCGGTCTGCTCTTCAAGCTCACCGATTTCCTTCACGGTGGAGTCTATTCCGAGCGCTTCTCCGAGCTGCTTGAGCTTCTCGGTGTTGTCGAGCAGTGAAAGTCTTAATTCTTCAAACTGTACCATAAATAACTCCGTATCTCATACAGGCCGCGCCTCGAACCCGGCAGGCCGTGTTTTTTCATCCTATTATTATACATAAAAGAAGGTAATTTGTAAAGAAAAGATTTGACCGCGGATCTTTTATCACGGTTTTTTGAAATTTTTCACGCCTTCCACTTGATATTTTAATAAAAACTGTATAAAATAGTTATAATTATGCTCATAACATTTATTATGGGGGATAACGCACTGCCGCCGGCCGTCTGCCGGCAGAAATGAGATTCAAGCAAAGGAGACTTACGTCAGATGGACAATATAAAGCTGGCTCAGCTTCTTTTCCCTGATATTGACAAAACACCCGGATATTTTGAAGAGCTCTATCCGCCGAGAGACCTGCCCGAGGGCGCCAGGGTAACCCGCTTTGCCCCCTCACCTACGGGCTATCTTCACATAGGCGGTCTTTTCGGCGCTCTTGTCGATGTGCTGACCGCGAAGGTTTCGGGCGGTCTGTCATACCTCAGAATTGAAGACACCGACAAAAAGAGGGAAATAGATGACGGCGTGTCGGGCATTACCGACGGTCTCAAGGCGTTCGGAGTTGAGTTTGACGAAGGTGTTACCGGTTTCGGAGCCGAGAAAGGCGCCTACGGCCCTTACACGCAGAGCCAAAGAGTTGAGATTTATCAGACTGTCGCAAAATCTCTTGTTGAGCAGGGCCTTGCTTACCCCTGCTTCTGCTCAGCGGCAGAGCTTGACGCCATACGCGAAGAGCAGGAGGCGGCGGGCGCCGACATAAGAGGATATTTCGGCAAATGGGCCAAGTGCCGCGACCTCACCTTTGAGGAGATAGAAAAAAACATAAACGAGGGCAAAAGCTGGGTGCTCCGCTTCCGTTCACAGGGCAGCGAAGACAGAAGAATTGCCTTTGACGATATGATAAGGGGCAAAATCGAAATGCCCGAAAACATTATTGACGAGGTGCTCCTTAAGTCAGACGGCATACCGACTTATCATTTTGCGCACTGCTGCGATGACCATTTTATGGGCACCACCCACGTCATAAGAGGCGAGGAATGGATTTCATCCGTGCCCAAGCACATCGCCCTTTTCAAAGCCTGCGGCTATAAGGTGCCCAAATACGCGCACACGCCCCAGGTGATGAAGTTTGACGAGGAAACAGGCGACAAGCGCAAGCTCTCAAAGCGCAAGGACCCCGAAGCGGCTGTCGGCTATTTTGTTGTTGAGGGCTTCCCCAAAGAAAGTCTCACGGAATACCTGCTCACCCTTCTGAGCTCCGGCTTTGAAGACTGGAGAAGAGCGAATCCGGGAGTCCCCGCCATGGATTACCCCTTTAACCTCAAAAAGATGAGCCCGAGCGGCTGCCTCTTTGACCTTGTCAAGCTTACGGATGTGAGCAAGAATGTGATTTCACATATGAACGCCGATACCGTTTATGAGGGAGTCGCCGCCTGGGCAAAGGAATATGACCCCGGCTTTTACGGCGTGTTCACCGCTTCTCCCGAAAGGAGCAGAGCGATTCTCAACATAGACAGAGAGAGCCCCAAGCCGCGCAAGGATATAGCAAAGTGGAACGAAGTGAAGGATTATGTCTCATATTTCTTCAATGAGTTTTACACTCCGGATTATACCCTGCCTGACAACATCTCAAAGCAGGACGCTCTCGCCGTTGTCAGCGCTTACGCCGGCGAGTTTTCGCTTGATGATGACAAGGACACCTGGTTCGGGCGCATAAAAGACCTGTGCGCTCCTCTCGGATTCACACCCAATGTGAAGGAATTCAAGCAGAATCCGGGCGCTTTCAAAGGGCATGTAGGCGATGTTTCCACCGTTATACGCATAGCCCTCACATCGCGGCGCAACACACCCGACCTTTACTGTATTATGCAGCTGCTCGGAGCAGACGAAATAAAAGCAAGGCTTGAATCAGCGGCGGAAAGCTGGAAATAAGCCCCGAAAGGATTGATACCGATGGAAGAACTGAGTTCCGTTTCCAATTTCATACACGATTTTATAGATGAGGACCTCGCCGCGGGGGTCAACACAAGAGTGCAGACCAGATTCCCGCCCGAGCCCAACGGTTATCTTCATATAGGTCACGCCAAGGCTATATGCATCGACTTCCAGACCGCCGAAAAATACGGCGGCACCTGCAACCTGCGCCTTGATGACACCAACCCCTCAAAAGAGGATGTTGAGTATGTTGACGCAATCAAGGAGGATATCGAGTGGCTCGGCTTCAAATGGGATAAATGCCTTTACGCCTCAGGCTACTTCGATTTCATCTATGAGTGCGCAATAAAGCTCATAAAGAAGGGTAAGGCCTATGTCTGCGACCTCTCCGCCGATGAAATAAGGGAATACAGAGGCACTCTTACCGAGCCCGGCAGAAACAGCCCATACCGCGACAGAAGCGTTGAGGAAAACCTTGACCTGTTTGCCCGTATGACCGCGGGTGAATTCGCGGACGGCGAAAAGACCCTCAGGGCAAAAATAGATATGTCCTCGCCCAATATCAATATGCGCGACCCCGTTATTTACAGAATCGCGCACGTGAGCCATCATCAGACCGGCGACAAATGGTGCGTTTATCCCATGTATGACTTTGCGCATCCGCTCTCGGACGCAAGAGAGGGCGTAACCTATTCCCTCTGCTCGCTCGAGTTTGAAAACCACCGCCCGCTTTATGACTGGTTCATCCGCGAAATCGGCTTTGACGAGCCTCCCAGGCAGATTGAATTTGCCCGCCTTAACATAAATTACTGCGTTACCAGCAAGCGCAAGTGCCTTGATATGGTAAACAGCGGAGTGGTAAGCGGCTGGGATGACCCGAGAATGGTTACCCTCTGCGGCATGAGGAGAAGGGGATACCCCGCCGGAGCCATAAAAGAATTCATCAACAAAATCGGTGTTTCAAAGGCTTACAGCGTGGTTGACTACGGCCTGCTTGAGGCGTGCGTAAGAGATGAGCTTAACGTGAGCGCTCCCAGGGCAATGGCGGTTCTGCGCCCGCTTAAAGTTATAATTGACAACTACCCGGAAGGGCAGAGCGAACAGATTGCCGTTGAAATAAACCCGGATAAGCCGGAGCTCGGCACTAGGAATGTTACATTCTCAAGGGAGATATTTGTTGAGCAGGAGGACTTTATGGCAGAGCCCGTAAAGAAATACTTCCGCCTGTTCCCCGGCAATGAGGTACGCCTCAAGGGCGCATACTTCATCACCTGCCAAAGCTACGAAACAGACGAAAACGGCAAGGTCACCTGCCTTCACTGCACCTATGACCCCGCGTCAAAGGGCGGCAACTCGCCCGACGGCAGAAAAGTCAGGGGCACGCTTCACTGGGTCAGCTCCGCA
>JAEELT010000127.1 GCA_016282855.1 Clostridiaceae bacterium
GAGACGACTGCCGGCCCTTCGCAGTGCCCATGGCAGAGATAGAGCTGTTTAAAAACGACGATTTTTTTAAGTATACGGCGACCCCCGAGATCTACACTTACCCCGTTTACGAAAGTATGAAAAACACTGCGTCGTTCATAAAGGAAAACGGCCTCGATAAATTCTTTGTAAGCGAGGCAAAACCCGTTAAAATCATTTACGGCAGGTATTCCGAGGCGTCGGAGGTTCACCGCGACTGGATGGACAGCTTCGTTTTTTCAGGCACGAATGTATCGGACAGCACCGCGCAGTATGTGTGGTCCGGGAAATACGCGCAGGAAATTTATTACGATATAAGCTATGAAACAAGTTCATTGACATATTATCCGGACGGCGGGGTTCCCGAAGATGAATACAAGGTTGATGAGGCAAACAGAATCGCGCCCGAGGATATGATGCCCGAAGGGTCAGAGATTGTTACGGATGAAGCCGGAATCGCGGCTCTGATGCCTGCTGTCAGGCTGCACTGCCACCTTTGCTATGAGGGGTACTACGCCATGATTGTGTTTGATAACGGCAGAATTACTTACGCTTATATCCCCGAGCTTCTGATGAAATGAAAAATATGCCGCTCTTCCGCTGCGGGAAGGGCGGCATTTGATATTGAAAAACACTGCGATTTGTGTTAATGTTAAGCAAAGGGGTGATAATATGTCCGATTACTATTCTTCAATATGTCTTACTTCCGTCAAATCAACGGTGCTCAATCTTTTCGGCCTGGAAAAATCATCGGGGGATGCACCGCCGAATGAAATAATAATGCAGAAATACGGCGGCAGCCCCATAGACAGAGCCGTCATATATAATCCGGACGCCGTAGCTCTCTGGATTTATATGAAATATACATCTCGGTTTGCCGCAGCGCACGCCGTTTCCGATATCGCCGTGCCGGTCCTCAGCGTCATGCCGAGCGTGACGCCTGTGTGCTTTGCCTCAATGTACACCGGCGTTA
Source organism: Clostridiaceae bacterium (assembly GCA_016282855.1). Lineage (GTDB taxonomy): Bacteria > Bacillota > Clostridia > Oscillospirales > Acutalibacteraceae > CAG-177. The sequence continues at coordinate 992 of JAEELT010000127.1, forward strand.
TGCCGGAAATTCACGGCATAAGGAAATACGAAAAGCCTGTGCTCAGGGAGGAAACGCTCTTTGACCGTCTGCTCGCCGCAGGCAGGAAATGCGCAATCTGCTCCACGGAGGGCGACAGTATTTCAAAGATTTTTCTCGAAAGAGATATGGATTATTTCATTTATGACACCGAGGATGAGGTGAATTCAAAAGCTCTTGAGCTTATTGAAAAAGGCGAGCACGACCTGATTGTCATTTACAACGGCGACTATGACGGCGCAATGCACCGCAGCGGCCCCGAGGGGGAGGATTCTCTTGCCCATCTCGACAAAAACATTGCCGTTTACAGAGAAATTGTTGAAAGAATCAGAAAATACCGTAAGGGCGAGAGAGTGTTTTACGGCTTCTGCCCGGATCACGGCTGTCACGAAATTGACGGCGGCTGCGGCTCACACGGTCTCGACTGTGAGGAGGATATGAATGTGATTCACTTTTACGGTTTAAGCGGGCGCAGGTAATAACATGAAACATAAAGGACCCCGGTGATTTCTCACCGGGGTCCGTTTTACGTCTTGTTATCAGCCGTGCGTAATCTGATCCCAGAGTCCCTTGAAGAAATTGACGATTGCGTCAATGATGTTTTTGAAAGTGAGCGCAATCTTGTCAGAGGCGCTGCCGTTTTCAAGCAGTTCGGCGGCGTTGAGAGTATAGGTTTCATAGGAATCGGTGTTGTTCTTATCAAGAGTGATTACGCGGAAGCCTCTGTTGGAATCGTTATATGAGTGGAAGGTTATGCCGGGGGAGGAAACAAGGTCAACCCCTTCGTAGGGAACAACAAAGCTGTTGATGTGGTCGTGACCGAAGAACACTGCTTTCACATCGCCCTGGGCTATCATGGTGTCAAGCTCAGCGTAGCCGGGCTCAAAGTCGATGTTGGGCGGGCAGGGAGCTTCGCTCAGCCAGTTTGTCTTGGGGTCAACGCCGTCGGGAAGCACATAGCTTTTTCCTGCGTATGAAACCGATCCTTCGGTGCCTGCGTCAACTTCCTTGAGAGCTCTGTAAATCTGGGGGGGAACTATATGCTGAAACGCTATTGAGGGTACGGGCTCTCCGCCGTTTGCCTCTTTGAGCTCGTTTGATTTTGCTGTGTACCAGTCTAACTGCTCGGGCATCACATAGCCGTAGCCGCCGATTTTTTCATCGGGATTATAGTTGCCGGAGTCCATGCACCAGATGTTATACGCCACATCGTTGCTGTCTGCCGAGGCGTAGATGGGCACGTTGTAGGTGCCGGCGTTTGTAACTGTGTTGCCGTTTACTGTCTTTTCGCATACCACGCCGGCACAGCCGACATAGCAGGAGTAGGATTCATACTGCTCAATCTGTTCCTGCTTGGTGTAGGGGGTGTCGTCATCGTCGTGGTTTCCGAAAACAGCAGCTACGGGCACGCCGATATCCTCAAACAGATCCATAACGGCCTTTAGAGCGCTCTTGGCGAGACCCTTTGTGCCGCAGGAGTAGCCCGCGATGTTGTCGCCTGTGAGCACTATGAGGTCGGGTTTGCTTACTTCAACAGCCTGTCTGATGGCGCCCTTCGCAAGACCCGAAAGCATAGCGTCATCCTGAATGTCGGCAACCTGAAGAATTGTGAATTTGCCGTCATCGCCGAAGGCAAGATGCGCCTTTGCCGGGCGGGAAACATCAACATCTGCCGCAAAACAGGGCAGGATAAATGTGAGAGCCATTACCGCGCTCATTAAAAGAGCAATAATTTTTTTCATGATACTAGCATCCTTTCCTTTAATCTTATTCATAATTATAGCCTTTTTTCGCCCGAAATCAAGCACTTTTTGATTCTTGAAAAGACCTGTGCGGTGTGTTAATATTAAATATGAAAAAACGGCTCTTTGTCAGACAGCTCTTCCGGGGAGGATTATTATGGCGTTTATTCGTGAAAACAAAGAGGAAAGAACAGGCTATCAGAACGGCGGCGAACTGCTTGCCGCATATGACAACAACTGCGATTTTGTTATGGTTTACCGTGTGGACGAAACCACCGCGCAGCGTGTGAAGGTTTATAAGGAGAAAGGCTATGTTGTTCACCTTATGACCGGTATAGCGTGGGGCAATTATGTCGATTATCTTTACGGAAAGTACGACGGCACCGACCACTGGGACGAAGCGCAGACAGACAGATACGGCAACAGAATCATGCACGGCACGGATACTCCCTATATGGTGCCTACGGTGGCTTTTGCCGATTACCTCAGCGAGAAGCTGAGAAAGGCGGTTGACTTCGGAGTTGACGCGATTCACGTGGAGGAGCCCGAATTCTGGGACAGAGCCGGTTATTCGCCTGCCTTCAGAAGAGAATACGAGCTTTATTACAGAGAGCTTTTTGAGCCCGCGTATAAAAGCGTTGACGCCAAGTTCAAAGCGTCAAAGCTCAAGGCTTACCTTTACGCGCGCACTATTGACAGAGTAGCGTCTTCCCTCAAGGAATACGCCAAGGTGAAGTACGGCAGAGACCTTCGCTTTTATGTGCCTACTCACAGTCTCGTGAATTACACTCAGTGGAAGATAGTTTCACCTGAGGGAAAGCTTGCCGATATTCCCGCCGTTGACGGCTGTATCGCGCAGGTGTGGACAGGCACTTCACGCGAAAAGAACTGGTATAACGGTGTTTATGCCGAACGCACATTTGAAACATCATATCTTGAATACGGCGTAATGCAGGAGCTTGTTAAGGGCACGGGCCGCAAAATGTGGTTCCTTCACGACCCGATAGAGGATAACGATATATTTGACTGGGATGATTACCGCAGAAACTACTTTATGACCGTTGTCGCGTCACTTATGCATCCGAAGGTCAACTCCTTTGAAATCTGCCCCTGGCCAAACAGAATATTCTATAATAAATATCCCCAGGGCAGCCCGGATGCTCAGTATATCTCCGACAGCTACAGAACCATTCTCAACAATAATTTCAACACCCTCGGCAATTTTGAAACGCAGGAGAACACCGGTGTACGCACCGGGATTCTGTGCGCGGACAGCCAGCTTTATCAGAGAGAATACCCGGACTGTGAGTTTTCCGCCCCTCCTGAGGAAGTAACCGGCACCGTACTCATCGACGGAGAAGAGCTGATAAATGACATAAAAGAGAAGCTGACAGACGGCTTTGACAGAGAGACCATGCTCAGATATATGTCGTCAAACGCCTTTCCCGCTTTTTACTCGCTTGCCATGCCGCTCCTCAAATACGGCGTGCCCGTACGACCGGTGCTTCTTGATAATGTGAAGCGTTATCCCGGCTATCTTGATGATTACGATGTGCTCCTTATGAGCTACGAATATATGAAGCCCGAAACGCCCGATATGAACGCGGCGATAGCCGAATGGGTAAAGCGCGGCGGCACTCTAATTTACGCGGGTGACGGCTTTGACCCATTCCACGGCATCAGCTCGTGGTGGACGGGCAAATATCCCACGGCGGCGGAGCATCTTTTTGAAATGCTCGGCATAGAAACAAGCGGAGAAAAGACCGTCGTAAAATGCGGCAAAGGCACAGTGGGCGTTATAAGGGGCGCGGGCGCGGCGGCTCTGCTCTCAAAGCAAGGCGGCGATGCCGTAAGGGAGTTTTACTCTCAGGTGCTCGGCTTCGCCGGCATAAAAGCCGAGTATAAAAACTACCTGCGTGTAAAGCGCGGCTGCTATGAGGTGGTTGCGGTCCTTGATGAAAGCGTGAGCGATGAGCCGCTTGTGCTTAACGGGCTTTATGCGGATATGTTTACGCCCGATTTCAGCGTTGTCAGCGGCAAAGTCATACAGCCGGGCGAAAACGCGCTGCTGCTTGATCTTAATGAAAATACCGACCCCATTATCGGCACATCCTGCAGAATATATTCGCTCAGAGTTGATTATGACAAAGCAGTGCTCACAGCTAAGGGCGCGGGCGAGCTGAGCGCGAAAATCCGCCTAAGGCTCCCGTTTGTGCCCGCGGGTGCCCGGCTTAACGGCAAAGAAATCAGTGCTGAGTATGAGAGCACGGGCGGCACACTCCTGCTTTCATATAACAGCGACGGCGAAGAAGCGGAAATAACCGTTTATTCATAAGGGGAGGAATGACTATGCAGAAAAAAGCGAAGACCGTTGACGATTACTTCAACCGTAACAAGTGGGTTTACTCCCTGGGCGGTATCGGCAGAGATATGTCCTACGCGCTTTTCACCAATTATCTGCTCACTTACATTCTTTTCACGAGAAGCGTAACCGACAGGCAGTTTGCCGTAATCAGCTCTATTCTGGTAATCTGCCGTATATGGGACGGCCTGAATGACCCGCTTATGGGCGGCATAGTGGAAAACACTCGCACGCGCTTCGGCAAATTCAAGCCGTGGATAATGATAGGCTGCATCACAAACGGCGCGGCGGTGGTGGCTATGTTCTCAAACCGTGTGGAGGGCTGGAGCTTCGTATATCTTTTTGTTGCTCTCTACCTTATCTGGGATATAACCTACACGATGAATGATATCGGTTACTGGTCCATGATGCCGTCTCTGACAAGCCGGGCGGACAGGCGCAACAAAATTGTCGCCCTCTCCAATCTTTTCAGCGGCCTGGGCAACCTCGCGGCGGTCGGCCTTGTGCCAATGCTCACCGCCGGCAAAAACGCGATAGGCGGCAACTCAATCACCGCCTACGCCGTCGTTTCCGTCTTTGTTGTCGGAATGTTCATCCTGTGCCAGACTCTCTGCTGCGCGGGTGTTAAGGAAGACAGAAGCATAAAGCCCGAAAAGGAGGAGAGAACCGGTCTCAAAAAGATGTTCTCCGTGATTATTCACAATGACCAGCTGCTCTGGGCAACGCTGATAGTGTTCCTCTCAAACCTCAGCGGAGCAATGCTCACCGCCTTTGCGGCATACTATATTTACCTTAAATTCGGCTATAACGGCACCTTCGTTACAATGTTCACGGCGTTTTACGCCGGCGCGGCGGGCATACTCCTTATGCTGTTCCCGATGCTGTGCAAAAAGTTCAGAAGAAGGCAGGCGCTCAGGGCGTCGCTCATCGTTTCGGTTATCGGCTACGCAGGCTTCCTTATCGGCGGCACAGTGATACCCGATTCAATCAGGTTTTATTTCCTGTGCGCCGCGGCGCTCGTAACAGGCTTCGGTCAGAACTGGTTTGCTATGGTCGTTATGGTCATATTCACAAACACAATAGAGTATAATGAATATAAGACCGGCTCAAGGGATGAAGCGTTGATTTTCTCGCTCAGACCCTTTATGTCAAAAATGTCGAGCGCCTTCCAGCAGCTCATAGTTATGGTTGTTTATCTCATAATAGGTATGAC
>JAEELT010000128.1 GCA_016282855.1 Clostridiaceae bacterium
CACATAGGTAACCTTCGCGCCCGCCGAGGACGAGAGTGCCGATGAAACAGTGTAGGCGGAAGTGTCCGCGTCTTTGGCTGAATATTCGCCGTAAACGGAAACAAACACGCCTGCTCCGCACAGCAGCGAAACGAGCCCCGAAACGGGTCTTCTCACGCTGCCGGTGTCAAACGCGTAGTTCTTTCTGCCGGCAAAAGCAATCAGAAGGAAAAACAGCACGCAGACAAGCAGAAGGGCGTAAAAAGCGATAACATAGGCGTTTATTTCCGTGAAAAAGCCTGTGTGTTCCTCAAGAACCGTGAAATAATGAGTGCAGCGAAGCGCGAGAGTAAGCACTGCGCCCAGCGCAAACACAAGCACCGCCGGCAAAAGCTTGAGTGATTTGATATTCATAAGGCAAAACCTTCTTTCATCTGTCCGAAAGGGGAATATAGCTGCGGCTTTCTCCCACATTTTTGTATGCGGGTCTGATTATTCTGCCGCCCGTGAGAAGCTCTTCTATGCGGTGCGCCGACCAGCCGGGTATACGCGCGCAGGTGAAAATCGGCGTGTAGAGATCCTCGGGTATGCGCAGCATTTTATAAACAAGACCCGAGTAAAGGTCAACATTCGCACACATCGCTTTGTCCGAGCCTTTGACAGTGGCAAAAACTTCGGGAGTAAGGCGCTCTATCGCGGCAAGGGCGCGGTATTCTTTTTCAAATTCCGTTCCCTTTGAGAACTCCTGCGCCTTCCTGCTTAGGATAACGGCTCTCGGGTCAGACTTGGTGTAAACCGCGTGGCCCATACCGTAAACAAGGCCGGAGCCGTCGCCGGCTTTCTTTGTGATGACATCGGCGATGTAGTCTTTTACCTCGCTGTCGCTGTCGGGGTTATCTACGGTTTCAAGCATCATTGCCACCATTTCGGAAACCTTTATGTTTGCGCCGCCGTGCTTGGGGCCCTTGAGCGCGCCTATGCCGGATGAAATGGCGGAGTATGTGTCGGCGCCGCTCGAAGTGATTACTCTCGTGGTAAAGGTGGAGTTGTTTCCGCCGCCGTGGTCCGCGTGGAGCATAAGGGCGAGGTCAAGGAGCTTTGCCTCTTCGTCCGTATAAGATTTGTTGCTTCTTATGGAGCGCAGTATGGTTTCCGCCGTGGAAAGGCCTGGCACAAGCGGGTGAAGATACATACTCTTGTGGTAAAAAGCTCTGCGCTTAACCTGATAGGCATAGGCCATGATAACGGGAAGCTGGGCGATGAGCTGAATGCACTGCCTCATCACGTTTGAAGCGTCGAGATTGTCAGGGTCGCCGTCAAAAGAGTAGAGAGCGAGCACGGAGCGCGCCATTTTATTCATAACATTCGCCGAGGGGGCTTTCATTATCATATCCTCGGTAAAGTCATCGGGAAGCTCGCGGGATTCCGAAAGCACCGCGCAGAATTTTGCAAGCTCCTCCGCGCCGGGAAGATTGCCGAAGAGCAGCAGATAAGCTACTTCCTCAAAGCCGAAGCGGTTTTCTTCGAGGCAGGCTTCAACAATGTTGTTGAGGTTTACGCCTCTGTAATACAGCTTGCCTTCCTGCGGGGTTTTTTCACCGTCATAAATAACATAGCCCTCAACGGAGCTCACCTTGGTGAGGCCTGCCATAACTCCGGTGCCGTCGGCGTTGCGCAGACCTTTTTTGATATCAAACTTCGAAAAGAATTTCGGGTCGATATAATAGTTTTCTCTCACGCTGGTTTTGAATCTTTCAACCTGCTCCTGTGAGAGTTTGGATTCTATAATTGACATTTCTTTCTCCCTTCGGGTCACTGAAATAATAATATATTTAAAAATTGATATATTATACCATAATATTTGATTATTATACTTAAAAAGAGTATAAATGTCAAGCGCACAGAGGCATTCCGCCCCGTGCAATGTAAAAAACAAAAAACCGCCGCGGCGGGAAAACGGAGTTCCCGTTACGGCGGAATTTTTATCTGTTTTTTTCAAGAAAGCTTTCAACCTCTGCCCGTGAGGGTATCGTTTCAGCCGCGCCCGGCTTTGCAACCTCAAGAGCGGAGGCCGCCGAGCCGAAACGCAGAGCGTCGTAAGGCGGGGCACCGGCGAGAAGCTCATACAGGCAGTAACCCGTGAAGGTGTCTCCGGCACCGGTGGTGTCAACAGCGTTCACCCTGAAAGCAGGGCAATAAACCGGCTCTCCGCCGTCATAATAAACCGAGCCCTTCGCGCCGAGGGTCAGGATAATAACCCGGGAGCCGAGCTCACGCAGGGCTTTCACGCAATCCTCCGGGCTTTCTCTGCCCGTAACGGACTGAGCCTCATACTCATTGAGTATAAGTATGTCGGCGTTACTGTAGTCAATGCTTCTGAGCTCATCCACATAGGGCGACGGGTTGAGCGCCGTTTTCAAGCCGAGCGAGCGCGCTTTTTCGAGCATATATTCAACACAGGTGGTTTCATACTGCATCAGAATCAGGTCAGCGCCTGAGTGCTTCGCGAGCAGAGCGTCGCAGTATTCCCGGGTAATTTCGCGGTTTGCTCCGCCGAAAAGAATCATCTGATTCTGCCCGTCGGGGTCGGTTTCGATAATAGTGTGACCCGTGTATTCCCCGCTGTAATCTATTTCGGATATGTCTATGTTGTTTTTCTCAAGATAATCCGTGAGGTATCTGCCGTCTGCGCCGACCTTGCCCGCGGCAATGACATCCGCCCCGGCATACGAAAAGGCAAGCGCCTGATTGAGCCCCTTGCCGCCCACATGGACTTCATACCCTCTGCAATAGAGGGTTTCTCCTCTTTCGGGCAGGCGGGGCATTGAATAGACCTTATCTATGTTGAACGAGCCGAAAACCAGTATTTTCATCTGTCCGCTTCCTCCAGAAGTGTCCGCATTTTTTCGGTATTCTGCTTTATGTCTCCGGGGCCGAGAATGCTTGATGTGCCCACAACAAACAAATCCGCGCCCGCC